>NZ_JACHVA010000033.1 GCF_014230055.1 Puniceicoccus vermicola
AGGCGCATAATGGGTCCATCCCTCTTCTGCCACACATCTCTCCCGACTCGCCACCGCATAAGTCGTTGTCGTCCTTCCGAAAAGGCCGTCCGTAGGGTCGGTGCATCCGGAAACCTTGCTTCGTGTATAAGTCTCTTTTAGATAAGTCGTCACTTCCTCCGGCGGCTCACTGCCTTGAACAAAGAATGGGGTGAATCCCGGGCACGGAATCGAAAAAGAAACTCGCTGATAGAGAATGTTCAACCCGTCCGGATCGATCAACTCGTCGACGGGTTCCAATTCTTCCAAATCGTTATCGAAGAACACCGTGCACTCGTTCTCATTTTCGGCGCTGCTTTCGGAAAGAACAAAGCAGTCTTGGCAGTTATAATCCTCGTTCCAGCATCCCTTTCCCGGACAGCATTCTTGGCCCTCTTCGCAGCCGTCGACCCATTCGCATTCTTCCTCGTCCCAAACCGAACACTCGTCCGGCGGATCTTCATCGGGTATCATAATCTCTCCCTGGCAACAGACTTCATCCGGATCAGGCTCCACGCACTGCCCCTCTCCACATGCGTTATAATGATCCCATGAATCCTCGGCCTCCGGCGTATCAACCTCCGTTCCGCAATTGTTCCTATAGGTCGGGGTGGACCCACAGCTCACCAACGAAGAAACCACTTCGTCCAGAACAAATTTCGCCGACCCGAAAAGGGGAAACGCGCCAACGCAGCAAACAATGAGAAAAATCTTATTCATCGCCTGAAATCGGGGACTGCTCGACAAAAGCACAGAGAAGGGCGAGTTTCACAAATGGTTGCTGTTCATCCTGAAGCCGTTTGTAGGCTTCCTCCGACTTTCCCGTGAGCAGCAGGTAAAAAGCGCTGCGTAGTCGTTCTTGCCATTTATCCGAATACGAAAAGAACTCCATCACTTGCTCGGTCTGTGGATCCCCCCGTTGAGCAAGGGCTTCCACCGCGAACATTTTCTCGTCGTGTTGCCCATCCCGAACCATCCGGTAAAGTCTTTGGCGAAATAGCTGATCCCGCACCAACGGATCTTTCTTCGAATTCTCAAAGCCCTTTCCCTCGACTTCGGCTACCCGCTCGGTTTCGACCATTCCTTCGCGCGACCAAATCCTCAGTTGATCCATCTCGATCGCCGCTCGAAGCGATTCACGGTCCTCCCGACCGTTTGCTTTGTTCTTCAACTCGCGAACATACATGTTCACTCGCTCGGGAGATTCCCAATACACGAGGGCCGATACCGCACCCGACCGGCCAGCCGGATCAGCCTCCTCACGATAAGCCTTTCGGAGGATTTTGAGAATTCTCGCCTTCTGCTCGGGGGTCGCCGAATCCGGATGAATATCCCTTACGCTTCGGTATGCTCGTTGGCGATAGGTAGGATCCGAAGACTGCGCAAAATCGATGATCGTGTCGAAAGACTCCTGATCCCCCAGAAGCACAAGATAGTGAATCGCGCTAAAACGAAGGTGACTGCCAACCCAGGAATCACCCTTCCTGCTTGAAAGTCTTTTTCGCAATGCCGGCTCCAGACCTTGAGGAAGACTGTAAGACATGAACATGATCGCATGGGTTGCGAGAACTGGATCGCCATCCGCCACGATTCGATAAATGATCTTCCGTCCAGCCAACTTTTTCTCTTCCAAGGTGGGTGCTTCGAGAACTGAACTCACATCCAACTCAGACCGTTGCATTTGGATCGATTTCTCCCGGACGTCCTCTTTGATCTCGGGATTTTCCTCAAAATACTCTTCCGCCGATTGATTCGTCTGCGCGGATAAATGAGCAAAAAGCAAAATTGAGACTGAGACCAAGTTTCGTATCGTTCCTCAGTCGGAGCTGGATGCTCCAAAAATGTCAACCTGCGTTTTGATAAATGTTCACAATTGAGGGAATTCCCCAGTTGCCTAATTCTCATCGGATCGGAGTTGCGCCAGCCGCCACCTCGCGAGATGTTGGGAGGGTGACCGAAAAGACCGACAGGCACGATACGCTGCAGACGATTTACAAAGAGCGCCTGCTCCAACTGTTCCGCAATCCTTTAGGGACGGAAACGCCGGACGCTGCGGCCATCCGTGGCTGGGCGAAGAATCGCAGCTGCGGGGACGAGGTGGCGTTCTACTCCCTCCTCTCCGAGAACGGCGTCGCGCAGTGCTGGCATGATACCGCCGGATGCGCGATCTCGACCGCGACTTCCTCCCTGCTGGTCGAAGCGTTGGCCGGAAAAAGCCGGGAAGACGCCCGCAAACTTCTCGACCAAATCCGGGCCATGGTCTTCGAAGGGAAAGAGGTCGATGTCGACGACGATGTGAAAATCCTCTCTGCCGTGCACGATCTCCGCACCCGTCACGAATGCGTCGGGGTCGCCCTCAAAGCTGCTGAAGAATCTCTCGAACCGAAAGGGTCGACCGAATGAACGTGGGCTGCTCGGTCTGCGCCCCAGGCTCTCCCGAGGAGAATTCTGAATCGTCGGACTCCATCTTTTGGATCCGGCTCGGGATTTCCCTCGTGCTTGCGGGCCAAAGCATGGTCTTCGGCCTTGCGATCAACATCGCCAGCCCAGTCTACGGCTCCGCCACGTATTGGACCCTGCACGGAGCCCTTTTCGCCTCCGCCATGGTGGTCATCGCCCTCCTTGGCCCGCGGCTCGGCCGCGAATCCTGGGCCGCCTTCCGCGCCGGAAAGATCACGGTCGAGGCTCTCTTTCTCGTCACCTGCGCTGGAGCCCTCATCGGCTCCCTGCTCGCCTCCATCACTGGCACCGGGTCCGTCTACTACGAGGTGGTCGCGATCGTTCTCTCCGTCTACACCGTGGGGAAACGGGCGGGAACGCTATCGCGTAACAAAGTTCTTCAGGAGATCAACCGCTACCGGGAAACCTTCGAATCGGCTCGCGAGATTTTGGAGGGCGGCGAAGTTCGGGTTACCCGCGTCGAGTTTCTTCGGCCCGGTGCCCGGGTCCGCATCGACCCCGGAGAAGCGGTCCCGGTCGACGGAATCATCCTGGAGGGAACCGGCTATCTCGAACAGTCGCAGCTCACCGGTGAGCCCGTCCCCATCATCGGACGCCCCGGAGGGCCGATCCATGCGGGCTCTTGGTCGGTCGACGGAACCTTCACCGTCGAAACCCGCAAACCAGTCGGCGAGCGCCAGATCGACCAGATTCTCGCTTGGGTCGAACAAGCCCGCGAACGTCCGTCACGGCTTCAGCATTGGGCCGACAACACCATCCGCTGGTTTTTCCCGCTCGTTCTGACCATCTCGGCCCTCACCTTTACCGGATGGTTCTTGTTCGGCTCCGGTGGATGGGCCGCGGCTCTCTTCAACGCTATGGCTGTCCTTCTGGTGTCATGCCCCTGTGCCTTGGGACTCGCCACCCCCATCGCGATCTGGAAAGGCCTTTTCCGGCTCTCGGAAAAAGGGCTGCTCTGCCGCCACGGCGAGGCCTTCGACGCCTTTGCCCGCACCCACCGTATCTTTTTCGACAAGACCGGGACCCTGAGCTCGGCCCACCTGGTCGTCCGCGACTTCCAAACTTTTGAGGATTCTCCCACCGACCCAGCCACTCTCCGCAACTGGGTAGCCAGCGCCGAGAAGGGACAGGAACATCCCATCGCCCGGGCCCTGACCGGTCTCGTCGATGAGCCTTCCGCCGAGATCACCGACCGCCACATCCTCCCGGGAAAAGGAATCTCCGCGACGGTTCGCGAGAACGGGCGCAACTACTCGCTGCAGATCGGCACCCCCGGCAACCAGAAGTCCGATGCCGCAACTCCCGCCCTTCCTGAGAAGGTCATCCTCGTCCAGGTCGACGGCCATGACGCCGCTGAAATCCGGGTCGAGGAAAACCTCCGCAACGAGACCGAAGAATGCCTGCATGGACTCCGCGACCGGGGAATCAATGTCGACATCCTCTCCGGCGACCCCAATCCCCGCTGGAAGAATATTTCCGGAATCTCCGTCCAAGAATCCCTCCGTCCCGAAGAAAAACGCGCGCGGGTCCAAGAATCCGTCGAGCTCGGCGAGGAGCCGATTTTCGTCGGCGACGGCATCAACGACACCCCCGCCATGGCCGCGGGCGCAGCCTCCGTCTCGATCGGCGAAGGGGCCTCTCTACCCCGCGGGACTTCCGACGCGGTTCTCCTCGGCAATGATCTGACCACCCTCCTCCGCGGCATCGACCTCGCCCGCCGCGTTCATCGCGGCGTGGAAACCAATGTTCGCTTTGCGGTCATCTACAACATCATCGGCATCCTGCTCGCCGCGGCCGGTATTCTTCACCCCATCGCCGCGGCTCTTCTCATGCTGGGTTCCAGCGCCACCGTATCCATCCGCGCTCTCCTCACCGCCGAATTTCCCACGCCAAAGTGAAAATCACCCTCGTCACCGAAACCTTCCCCCCCGAGATCAACGGAGTCGCCATGACTCTCGAAAAACTCGCCCTCGGCCTCTCCCGCCTCGGTCACCAAGTCTCGGTCATCCGTCCCCGGCAAAAGGAGGAACCCGAGCCCCGCCCCGAATTTGCCGAAATCCCCGTGGCTGGCATCGCCCTTCCCGGCTATTCGGAGCTGAACATGGGCCTGCCCGTCTTTCACAAGATTGACGAACTCTGGCGCGAATCCCGGCCCGACGCCGTCTACCTCGCCACCGAAGGCCCCCTTGGGATCGCTGCCCTTCTCGTCGCCCTCGTCCGCGGGATCTTGCCCGTCTCCGGCTTCCACACCAACTTCCACGAATATATGCGCCACTATAAGTTGCAGTGGATGGAGCAGATCGCCGAGCAATACCTACGCACGGTACACAACTCCACTTGGCGCACCTTCGGCCCCTCCCGGGACCTCCTCGGCCGCCTTGAAGAAGCCGGCTTTCGCAACCTTCGCCTCCTGGAGCGAGGCGTCGACACCACACTCTTCACCCCCGAACGCCGATCCGAAGAGTTGCGCAAATCCTGGGGAGCCCCCCCCGACTCGCCCGTATTTTTGACCGTCGGCCGGGTCGCCTCGGAAAAAAACATGCAGCTGCTATTTCGAGCCTGGGAAAAGATTCGTACCCAGCGCCCCGACGCCCGCCTCGTCATCGTCGGCGACGGCCCCGAGCGCAAAGCCCTGGAAAAGGCTTGGCCCGACGCTCTCTTCGCCGGGGCTCGACGAGGAGACGACTTGGCCGCCCACTACGCCTCGGCCGACTTTTTCCTCTTCCCGAGCATTACCGAAACCTTTGGCAACGTCGTTACCGAAGCCCTCGCCAGCGGCCTCGTCGTTCTCGCCTTCGACTACGCTGCCCCCGGTAAATTTATCCAGCACGAAGAGAACGGATTCATCGTCCCCTTCAAGAACGAGGAAGCCTTCCTCACCGTCGCGGACTGCCTCACGCCATCGGATCAAGACTGGTCAGCGATGCGCGAAGCCGCCCGCGAAACCGGACTCCAACTCTCCTGGGAGGCGGTCCTCGAACGATTCGTGAAAGATCTCCGCGAAGCCATCGCCCAACAGAAAGCCGACGGGCTCCAGCAAATCTAACCAAGGCCTGGATGATCGAGATTCTCGTCATCATCATTGTCCTCGGCGCGGCGCTCCTCCTCCCATGGATCAGCCAATGGGATCCTGAGCTCCTCCTGCTGCTCATCACCGGCATCCTCAATCTCATCAACCTCGGGATGACGATAATCAACATCGTCCAGGCCATCCGCAAAGACCCCCGGTTTCTCAATTCAGGAATCCTCGGGTCCGTCCAACTCCTCATCGGCTGCGCCCTTCTCCTCGCCTTCCTCCTCACCCTAGGCCCCCGAATCGAAACATGGCTCTGCGGCGCACCGTACATGTTCGGGGGAATCGTCGTTCTCGGGATCTACGGAACACGCTCCATTCCACAGAGCCGAAGAACTAAAGAATAGTTCATCAATTCTCGTAGATTCGAGAAATGGGCGTGGAATCTGAGATCGACGAGAAAACACTGGAAATTCTCCCACAACAAGCTCATATTCGGAGCACAAAACCCAAAGACCGAGCAGACTTCCCAAATTCCAGCGGATAGTTACGAATTTGGCACAGTTCGTGGATCGACTTCAAACTCAGGCAACCTTCCCATCGAAGACTCCCACTTCGCATTCGGTTCCCGAAATGAAAAGACGAATCCTACAGACGAGCACACTTTCCGACGAAAGAGCATCTTTCGCCGATCAAAGCGGATTTGCCCTCATCATTTCATTAGGAATGCTATCGTTAGTCCTTCTACTTCTTGTCGTTCTATCGAGCCAATTGCAAATTCACCTCTCTGAAGCGTCTATCTCAAGCTCAACGATCAAAGCCAAAGAATCCGCAAAACTCGGCTTTCTGGTAGCCTTGGGCGAACTTCAGAAGAGCGCCGGCCCGGATCAACGCGTCACTGCACGATCCGATATCTTTTACAGCGATCAGAGCAACATCCCCTTTCCGAATGAGACCGCTGCAGAGAACCGATTCTGGACCGGAGTCTGGGATACCACACGAGAGAACCAATACGAGTCTTCCTCACTCTCTCCCACTTGGCTCGTCTCGGGCGACACCCCCACTCCGTCAAGTGCGACTACGTCTAGAGATATTCTCCTAATGCCCGGATACCTACCGGCTGGCACCACAGATTATTCTGACCCCGGAGCTTTCTATCCCGTCCGCGTCGAACCCGAAATCATGGATTCGGAGGGAATTCGATTCGCTTGGTGGATAGGAGATGAAGGGACCAAAGCTTCCATCGCCATCCAAGATGAACTCATTGAGGAAGTGTCAAAACTCCCTCCTAACGGCACCTATCTCGACTACGGCCGCTATTCGAACCGAATTCTGCGCCAAGACCACAATCCAACCTTCTCCTATCCTCTACTTTATCAATATAGCACGGCGACCAGCGAAGAACTCGAAGCAATCGATAAGCAACTGGGAAGAGAGACAATCTTACGCGCTGCCGACCTCCTAACAGACAACGAGAAAGAGATCCTCTCTGCTCATGCTCTCCACGATCTAACAACCAGCAACCGTTTTGTACTCTCGAATCCCATCGAGGGTGGACTCAAAAAAGACCTTAGCTACCTAAAGACCGTTAATCCCGAGACCATCTCAGAATCAGATATATTCAACCACTTTGGAAAAACCGCCAACCCTTTGACTCCGCAGGTAGTCAATTTTTTTCAGACCCAGAGCGATCCTTCCTTAACCCAAGCAGTTAAAGGACAAGCACTGATCATACCTCAAAGCAAGTTGGCCGAAACTCGTGCCCTTACATCCCGATTTACCTTCGCTCCTATCATTACCGAGTTTCAACTTTCCTGCGGAGTGGCTGCCGCCGGTGGAAATCTGGCTAACACAACGAGCCAGCCGAGCGATCTCTATCTAATATATAAAGTCTATCTTGATATCTGGAATCCTTTCACAGCCCCCATGAGACTCGGGGATCCAATCGCCGCAGCAGAACCTAATTCATCGGATATCCGAATCACCGTCGAAGGCCTTCCCACTGCGAAGATCGAGAACAAGAATACTGCCGACATCGTAACGACCCCATTGCCCGATATCTCAATTCTATGGAGTGAACTTCAATCGGGCAAAACCCTCAAGCCGGGGATGAATTTTCACCTGACCTTCCCGACTGACACTGGAGGAGACAACTCTACCGGAGCAATTCAACAGGCGTTGGTGTTTCCGGTAACCAAAGCACCGGTCCAATTGAACGGAAGTCGAAGCGACGATTACACAGGCCGATTCTCCTTCGGATCAGACCCGATCCAGGTGACCTTCACCGCTATTGATGGAAATGGAAACGAAAGCGAGTTCTGCCGAGCCACCCTTCGGAATTACCCAAACTTCACGATCGACTATAAATACAATTCATACACGAACCGATCCAGCTGGTTCAAGCGAGTCGTCACAAGCGAAGATGGAGCGTGGGGCATGAATAACGAATCCCTGGAGGTAAATGGCTATGTCTTCGGCTTCCGATTCCGACTTCTCGACGAACAGGAAAGTATCGGAGATTCCAATGACCTATCGCGCATCCTCAGCGAGACTGACATTCGGAACCAAGTCATCGATGTTGATTTGAATACCTGGGATATTGGCGACGCATGGAGCGGTGAAGACGCAGTCCCCTACGACTTTACCAGTAGCTACCAAGAAGTGGATCCTGGTTACTTCGAGCCCTCATACGGATTCAAAAGTGATGAATTTTTCTACTACGGGGGGAGCGGACGACAAGACCGGATCGCTCGAGTTTACGAGATTCCGATATCCGGAATATCCTCCATCAGTGAACTGCGACTCATTGAGTTTGATGGTTACGCAAGCAACGCCGTTGGAAATCCATGGGGAGACGACTTGAATCAGTTTTTTGATGCATTTTTTCTTTCCAACTTACCAGATCCCTCGACAGCAATGTGGGATGGAGATTCGCCCTTAAGAAATCCTAGAATCAAACAACACAACGGAACTCCATCTCTTATCGATCCAAACACTGCCGAAAACCTGCTCCTCCATAACGGATTCAACCTCAACTCAACGTCGCCCGAGGCTTGGACAGCAGCCATAACCGGGCGCTCATTCGAATCCGGAACGTTCAACTTTCGATACGAGAGTCCCGACAGTGCGAATTGGGCCGATGACCCACCGTGGGGGACCTTGAATCAACCTCTCCAGAACGTCATTTTCTCATATGCACAGTCGGCCCCGTTCAACTCAATCGAAAGGCCCGACAACCCACGGTATGAGTTGCTCACATTGGACACGCAAGACGACTATCCCTCTGCTTTCAGCACAAAATCCCGTGAACTCAACACTGACCGACAGCACCCGGCGTTCATTCAGGGTCTCAGAGAAATGAAAGACGACGATCTGGAAGATCTCGGGATCGAGGTCGTAGAAGCACTACGGCGTTTTGCAGCCACTCAGAACCGACCTCCATTAAGTATGGCCGAATTTCTCAATGAAGGAATTCTCCAAGAAGCTATTGATCAAGTTCCGACCATCAATGATCGGGAAAACGGGTATGATCGTATTCCCCGATACTCCCCCGCCAGTATCAACCAGGGAAGTCTGATTTCACAGATCGGAGAATATTCTCAAGTCCGCTCTGACACCTTCACAGTACGATCTTACGGGGCCAATATTTCACATGACCGATCTGGAGAAAACGCATTCTACTGCGAAGCCATAGTCCAGAGGGAGATAGAGGAGATCGATGACAATGGCGGGCCGTTTGGCCGAAAATTCAAAATCCTCTCTTTTCATTGGATCCCCAAACCCGCTGAGAAACTATGATTCCTCGCTCATCATTCTGGATCCTACCCCTATTTCTCCTAGGGATCTGTGCATTTTCCCTGACTAGCACAGCTCAGGAAGGGAGCTATGAGTTCGAATTCCGAGTCTTTGGACTTCATCCGGGGAATTACAAAGGTATTTACTACCTAAATCCTGACGGCGACCCAGAAGCACTCCAGTTTGATAGGAGACAGAGATCGGTCTTCTATCACTTTCGGGCAGACTTCCCCGTTCAACCACTTCGCTTCTTCAGGATTATTGATGACGGAGGAGAAGGCTATTTCCAAACTGTAGCAGAGATCACCCCCAACCCGTCCTGGTCGGAAGTGCTTCTTCTTTTCACAGATCCTCCTCAATCCGAAATGCTAAAAGTCTATCCAGCGGAGGATGATGAAGAGGAATTCCCTTTCGGCAGTCTTCGAGTCATCAACTTGACCTCGATTCCGCTGGGAGGAAGCATCGACAAACAAACCGAGAACATCGCCCCGGGCCAATGGACCGACGCATTCTCGATTCAACGCCCAGGGAAGGTGGACGTCCTATTCGCCGCGGCGACCTCGGATTCAGTCCACCTCGTCTACCGCAAAAGTATGCCACTCTGGAAAGACAGCAGGACTCTTCTCATCCTCCGCCCCCCAGCAAGGTCAGGATCAATCCGAATTGGAGCGACCACCCTACAAGACTTCGAGAGCCAGAACTAATCTCGATCAAGTAGGCCCCACGGGGCGCGGCCCCGGAAATTTCAGTTATTCCAAACTCTTTTCGAGAAGACACGAAAACAGAGCCGTCACCCAAACAACCCCTTGCGCAAGCCAGTACCAATAGACAGCCCTTTCCAGTCACTCCCACGCAACGGATGAGGTCTTCGCGCTCGCTTCCCTTCCGGTTCGTTTTCTAGAAACTTGTTCACAAAGTCTTCCGATCCCAGCACCATCCCGTCCGAAAAATAGCGAACCCGGCACCGCAAAACCACCGAAAGAGGCAACTTCCCCTTCTCCTCTTGCAAAACCCGCACCGCTTCTTCGTGGGAAATCGATGCTTTCCCTTCTTTCTCACCATCACCAGCCCCATACAAAGTCTGCCGATACCCCGCCAGGTCCTTATCCACAACAGAAAGCCCGGCCCGAGCCAACCGCCCGCCCCCAAGCGCCTCCGCATACCCACAAAATCGATAATCCTTAGGATCCGCAACCAACCCCGCCCGAACCGCGTTCAAGTCGATATAGGCCGCTACCGTTCTGAGTGCCCACCGACCCCCTTCCACCAGCACACTCTTAAAACGTGCCGACCAAAGCGGCCCAAACCGATCCCGCGACCGATTGAACCAAAGCGTAAAACGGAGCTTCAGAGTCCGCATAAACTCCGAAACATCATGCATCCGGCGGGTCAGTTCCTTACGCAACTCCCTCCCATCAAGAAAGTTATCCTTCAAATGCCCCTCCAAAACCTCAGCAGGCATTGGATTCCAAGGAGTAGGCTTAGGATACAGCTTGCGATACCGACGAACCAACTCCGCATCCGGAACCTCCGTCCCTGCTGGTGGCACCTCCACCAAAATATGAAAATGGTTCTTCATCACCGCATAAGTAACCACCCGAACCCCGGAAAACTCAGCAACCTGCCATATCATTTTCCGCAAAACCTCCCGCTCCCGGTCGCCAAAGAGAGCCTCCCCATTCACCGTCCGACTCATTAGATGATGATACGACAACCGATCCGATTCTCTGCGTCTTAATTTGCCCATCCCCAAACCAACCCCGCCCACTGAGCACCGTCAAACATATTTAGAACAGTTATATAAATTCGAATCATTCCGACAATCGAATCTTTTATCGACATCCCTCATTCCGGCGTCCAAAAACCATGGCCGGTTCAAATTCTCTAAAGGGTTGCAGATAAGGACGGAAGCCTCCTACTATCCACCTTTGCAGCGATTTGCCGAACCATTAAACAATTCAATAAACCCAACAAAGGAAACGCTTTGGACATCGATCAGATCGAAAAACTCGTCGAACTCATGAAGGACAGTGACCTGTCTTCCATGGAAATCGAAGAGGAGACCTTTCGTATTCGTCTCGCTCGCGAGAAAGAAATCATCGCCGTACACGGTGGTGGTGGCGCAAGTGCTCCCGCACCTCTGCCGAGCCCGGCTACCAGTGCTCCGGCTGCTGCTGGAGGAGCTTCTGCTCCCGAGCCCGAGGAAAAGGGAATTGTTTACGTGAAATCTCCCATGGTGGGAACTTTCTACCGTGCTCCTTCGCCGGACAGCCCTCCCTTTGCGGAAGAGGGTGGTAAGGTTAAAGCCGACTCCGTCGTTTGCATTATCGAAGCGATGAAAGTCATGAACGAAATCCAATCCGAAGTGAGTGGAAAGATCGTCGAGATTCTCGTGGAGAACGGCGAACCTGTCGAATTTGGACAGGCCCTGATGAAGGTAAAGGAAGGCTAATCGCCGAGGTATGCTAAAAAAAATCCTCATCGCCAACCGCGGGGAAATTGCCCTTCGAGTGATTCGTGCCTGCCGAGAGCTGGGCATTGAGACTCTCGCGGTTTACTCTGAAGCCGACGAACAGTCGATCCACTGTCAGGTGGCTGACGATGCTATCTGCATCGGACCGGCCGCCAGTTCCGAGAGCTATCTGAAGGCCGACCGGATCCTCAGTGCGGCCGAGCTCGCCAACGTCGACGCGATTCACCCTGGGTACGGATTCCTGTCCGAGAATGCTGATTTCGCCGAACAGTGCGAAAGCTGCAACATCAAGTTCATCGGGCCTTCCTCCAACACGATCCGGATCATGGGCGACAAGGCCTTGGCCCGGGAAACCGTGAAGGCTGCCAAGGTTCCGACCGTTCCGGGGAGTGCTGGGGCGATTCAGGACGACAAGGAGGCGCTGAAATTGGCCAAAGAGATCGGATTTCCGGTTATCATTAAAGCCGTTTCCGGTGGGGGTGGACGCGGAATGCGCGTGGCTCACAATGCCGTCGCCTTTCAACGGGAATTCGAAAGTGCCCGCAACGAAGCCGAAAAGGCTTTCGGGGACGCTTCCGTCTACGTCGAGAAGTTCATTCAGGATCCGCGCCACATCGAGTTTCAGATTCTCGCCGACGAGCACGGCAAGATCGTCCACCTCGGTGAGCGCGATTGCTCTGTGCAACGCCGTCACCAAAAGGTGATCGAAGAGGCTCCTTCTCCTTTCCTCTCTTCCGACCTCCGTCGCAAGATGGGCCGGGCCGCGGTCAAGGCTGCTGAAGCGGCGAACTACCAGAATGCTGGTACAATCGAGTTCCTCGTCGATAAAAACGGAGATTTCTACTTCATCGAGATGAACACCCGGATTCAGGTGGAGCATCCAGTTACGGAAATCGTCACTGGAATCGACCTGATCAAGAAGCAGATTCAAATCGCTTCGGGCGAGCCCCTCGGAATCGAACAGAAGCAGGTCCGCATCAGTGGCAAACACGCCATTGAGTGCCGTATTTGCGCCGAAGATCCGTCCCGTAATTTTGCCCCTTCACCGGGTGAGATCAAACTCTACTTCCCTCCCGGTGGCCCTGGGGTTCGCGTAGATTCTCATGTGTATTCCGGCTATCCGGTCCCCCCTCATTACGACTCCATGATCGGAAAACTGATCACGTACGGAGAAACTCGTGAGGAGGCAATTGTCCACATGAACCGGGCACTGAAGGAATATCTGATCCGCGGCATCAACACCAACATTCCCTTCCTCCAAGCAATTGTCAGCGACCCGGTATTCCGCCAGGGGCAAACGACGACCCGCTACGTGGAAGAATTCCTGGCCCGGACTCCTCGGTACCTTCTCTCTCCCACTCAACCCGATAAAGTATAAACGCTATGGAACAACCGAACTCATCCGATAACGAATCCACTGTCCCATTTGTCTCCGAGGAGAGTTCGACTCTTGGCGAGATTCGGATCAACCATAGCGTCGTCGCCAACATCGTTCGAATCGCGACCCTGAGCGTCCCTGGAGTTCACTCCGTGGGCGGTGGCCGATTCGAGGGCATTACCGAGATGTTTGCCAAGCGTGAAGGCGAACGGGGTGTGCGCGTCAGCGAAGACGAAGGCGGGACCTACGAGATCGACATCCGCGTCATTCTGGATTTCGGAGTTGAGCTGGCCCGCACGGGCGGACAGATCCAGCAGACCGTTCGCGAAGAAGTTTCGAAGATGACGAGCAAAGATGTCGCTCGGGTAGATATTACCATCGACGGCGTCCATGTTCCTGAAGAACCAAAGCAAGAATCGGGACAGTGGACTGGCTAAAACCATAAGCCATGGAGGAAAAAATCAAAAGCTGGTTCACCGAGTTGGTGGGCACCGACTTCCAGTTTCTGGCGCAGAGAGAGTTCCAGTTTATCGTGGGGGCCGCTCTGGCGCTCCTTATCATCCTCCTCATAATTCGGTACCGCCCCGGACGTCGGATCCGCGCCTTCCGAGGGGAAACGGGCCGGGTGGACATTTCCCGCCATGCCATCCACGAACTGGTTCGTTCTGCATGCGAGCAGATGCCGGAAGTGTACAAATCCTCGATCAAAATCAAGGTTCGCCGGAAACTGAGCATCACGGTTCGCATTCGACTCGAAAGCAAAGCTTATCTACGGGATACAGCTTCATTCCTACAGGCCCACCTCAAGGACTCACTGGAAAACAATTTGGGAATCCAGAAGGTCGGGAAAATTGAGATTCTAGTCACGGGGATCCGCAATGGGTCCAGCCCCAAGGTCGATCTCAACGAGAGCGCTCGCAAAGAAAAATCCGAACCGCAAAAAGATCGACCTCAAAAGGTGGAGTCCGCGCCCGAACCATCGGAAGCATCCCCACAACCGGCAGTTTCTCACACCGAAGAAGAGCCGACTCCAAAACCTCATGCAGAAGTAGTCCCGGACCCTTCCACTCAGAAAAAGGAAGTGGCCGCGATCGTGAAACCGGACCCTTCCGCACCGCCTCCGGAGAAAAACGCTGAGAGCGAATCCGAGGAAAAGGATGCCCCCCACCCCGAATCAAAAAAAAACGGCCCCACCTTCTTTAATAAGAAGAAAATTTAGATCTTAAATCTTCTAAGCCTGCCAATGCCAGTCTCGGCATAGATTCAACCTTCCTTCCCTCGAAAACCCAAACGATTCGGCATGAAGCCCTGCACGGACGACGAATCACTGATCGAACTCGAAAAGAGCATCCAGAATCCCCTTGCGCGTAAAGGGTATGGTCTGGTCTCGCCAATGCTTGAGCGATTAATCGGCATCCGCGCCGTCAACCAGCTCTACGACAGCAGCCGGCGGAGCTCCCCGGAGACCTTTTTCCAAAACACCCTCCGAAGCTTGGGAGTCAGCTATCGGTTTAGCGAACAGGAAGCCGCTCGCATCCCTCCCGACGGTCCCGTCTTCGTCATCTCCAACCATCCTTTCGGCGGGTTGGACGGGATCATCCTCGGCGACTTCCTCCAATCCATCCGCAAAGACAGTAAGCTCCTCGCAAACTATCTTCTCTTGCGAATGAGTGAGATGGAGCCCCTCGTCTACGGAATCGATCCTTTCGGCGGGACAAAAGCTGCCCGCTACAATGCCCGCTCGGTGAAAGAATCGCTGCGCTGGGTCCGGGATGGACACCTCCTCGCCACCTTCCCCGCCGGCGAAGTCTCCCACTTCCGCCTCAAGCAGAAGCGGGTCACAGACTCCGATTGGAATCCCGTTTCCGCGAAGTTGATCCAAAAATCCGGCGCCTGCGTCGTCCCCATCTTCTTCTACGGGGGCAACAGCTTTTTCTTTAACCTTATGGGGACGATCCATCCCCGCCTGAGAACGTTGCTCCTGGCCCGAGAACTGACGAATAAACGCGGGCGCGAAGTTTCTCTAAAGATCGGCTCCCCCATTTCGGCTGGCAAGATTGCAAAGTTCACCGACGAAAAGGACCTCCTCGATTTTCTGCGGCTGCGCACCTATCTACTGGGAGGATCCGAGAGGCGCCCGCGGGGACCACTTCGTATTCGACCCAATATTCGCTTGGCGATTCCCCAAAAGCAAAAGCCAGTAGACCCCGACCACGACCCATTGATCGAACCAGTTCCCAAGAAAAAACTGGTGGGTGAAATCGAACGCCTCGCCGAAGGCAGCCTCATTTTCGAGCGCAAGCAATTCCGCGTCTACGTCGTAAAAGGCTCGGACGCTCCCAACATCCTCCTCGAGATTGGTCGTTTGCGGGAGCTCACCTTCCGCGACGTCAGCGAGGGCACCGGAAAGCCCTACGATACCGACCACTTCGACCTGGACTACCTTCAACTCTTTCTCTGGAACGCCGAAGAACAAGAAATCGTCGGCGGCTACCGGATGGGCCAAACCGATGCCATCCTCCCGAAGAAGCGAAAACGTGGCTTCTACACCAGTACGCTCTTCCGGTTCCGCACCGCTTTCCTTGAAAGCATGGACCCGGCCATGGAACTTGGCCGCTCCTTCATCATCCCATCCTACCAGCGCAAGTTTGCGACCCTCTCTTTACTCTGGCAGGGGATCGGAGCCTTCATCTCAGCGAACCCCCGCTATCGCTACCTTTTCGGCCCGGTCAGCATCAACTGCGAGTATGAAACCATCTCCAAGGACCTGATCATTCACTTCCTGCGCGGCAACAACTTCGATCCGTTGCTCTCCGGAAAGGTAAAGGCAAAAACCCCGCCCGAAAAAAGTCGTCTTCTCAGCAAAGAGGAAAAAGCCGCGATCGCGCGCGGGGTCAAAGACATCGACGACGTTTCGGCCCTGATTGCCGAGATCGAGCCCGACCAAAAGGGAGTGCCCACATTACTGAGACACTACGTAAAGTTGAATGCCCGTTTCCTGAGCTTCAACGTCGATGCGGATTTCTCCGATGTTCTCGACGGCCTCATGGTCGTCGACCTCTTGGAGACCGATGAGAAAACCCTCCGTTTCTTCATGGGGGGAGAGGAGCAAACGAAACGCTTCTACAGGCAACACCGCAAAGAAGTGGAGCTCGCCGAGCAAATATAAGAGAAATCCGACTTCGGAGACTTCAGACTCTGGTTTGACCACCAAGCAATTTGCCCAGTAAATTACCCCTATCCGAACATTCCTAACAGTTTTCGCAGCCACCTTTTCCCTGGCGGCTCTTCTTCCTGCACAATCGCTTTCCAGCGCACTCGGCGGAAACAGCAGTCCCACCAATCCTCCCGAGCAAAGGCAACAAGAACCGGGATTCACGGATCTTCTGGATTCTTCCGGGCGCTATCTTTCCCAGAGAGTCCGTGATCTTTTCGGTGCGACCGGAAACCTGGCCGAATGGGATTCCAACGAGAGTCCGCGCGCCACCATTTTCACCTACGTTGAAGGAATGAACGCTCTCATCTATGGCGGGAGCGAAAATACCGAACGAGTTCAGCAGACCCTCCCGCCAGGATTTCCTCCGCTCGGACCGGAGAGCATTGCCCTGAAACGAGTATTCGACCGATTGGGCACGCTGGACAAAGTGGACTTCCCTGACGCGAGTAATCTGGTCGACTCATCCCTCGATTCGTTCGAGGTCTTCCCCTACGCCGTTGATCATGAATGGATCTGGCAGATTCTCAGCGAAGCTCCGGAGCACCGCATTGAGCTCAGCAAAACCGACTCGGGGTGGAGGTTTTCCGAAGAGACTCTCGTCAACGCCCCCGCGCTCCTGCAATCACTACGCAACATTCCGCCCGTTTTTAACCACTCGGGTGAAACCGAGCTCATTGAGAGGGTCTTCGTCCCCATGCTCAACAATTCCCCCTGGTGGAGTTGGCTCGTCATGGCTATTTCGATTCCACCCGCCTTTTTCATCGGAAAACTGACACGGAAAGGAGTCCTTCATTTAGGAGACCGGATCGAGAAAAAGACACGCCCTCTGATCGGGTCAATGTTCCGGAGTGTAGCCTCCGCCTCTGCGATCATTGTCGGAACCATCATATTTGTCATCGGCGGCTCTTTCATCGAGCTGTCCCCTGCCCTTTCCGGTCTGTATTGGGACTTCGTCCGGGCGATTCTTCTCGTCGCCCTCGTCTTTCTGCTCCTCGGCATCACCGACATCGTTGCGACTCTCATCCGCAAGAAGATCGGATCAAAGAATCCGGAATACGGAGAGATGACGGTCACGATTATTCAGAGAGTCGTCCGATCCTTCATCTTCGTCATTCTGATCATATTCCTGCTCGAGAACGTCCTCGGTTTTCACATCGGTGCGCTCATCACCGGAATCGGAATCATCGGACTAGCGATTTCTCTCGCGGGGAAGGAAACGGCACAGAATCTCTTTGGCGCTATTTCAATTTTTATCAACCGGCCTTTCGCGGTCGGCGATTGGGTCCGATTCCGGGGAGACATTGGGGAAGTGGTCGACGTGAGGATGCAGGCGACCCGGATTCGCATCCTTTCGGGGGAGATGAAAATCGTCCCCAACATGCAGTTCATTTCCAAGGAAGTTGATAATCTTTCCATGCGCCCCTACATCCGGCGCGAGATGAATCTAAGCCTTCCCTACGGCACACCCCCTGACAAAGTTGAGAAAGCGATCGAGGTGCTAAAGGGAATTCTGGAAGACGATGAGATTGCCCAAAATGGCCGTTTCGTGGCCAAGGACGATCCGTCAAAGAACCCCTCCCCCCACGTTTCTTTCAGCGAATACGGCTCCTATTACCTCAATCTACAAGTCTACTACTGGTACTTCATTGGCGAAACGGGAGAAGAGCTCGATCGCCGAAACGATCGAGGATGGTTCAGCTACCTGGATCACTGTACCCTCGTGAACCAGCGAATCCTGCGTGCCTTCGCGGAAAACGACATCGAATTTGCATTCCCGACCCAGACCATAGAACTGGAGAAAAAGACTCCTCCCGAATCGGAGGATTCGCAAGAATCCGAAACCCACCAATAAAAACGGCGCCCCGAATCGGGACGCCGTCGTAAAAAAACATCAGCCGCGAGGCTTAGAAATAATACCGAATCCCGACGGCTGCATTCAGCTCAATTTCCGTATCGGGAATGAGGTCAAGGATCGGAACAATTTCGGCGAAAACGTCGATCGGGCTCTCGGGGAAAATGTAGGAAACACCGATTGGAACGCGGACTCCGAAAACCGAATCACCTCCTCCATCGTCTTCTTCGTAGCGAAAACGCCCTCCGATGCCGTAGTAGAGCGGAAGCGAACCCTTCATGGTCGCGGTCTCAAGGATCTCAAAATTGTGGAAAAGGTAATCCGCATGCATTTGGAAGGAATCTTCCCCGGAGAAGGACCAACCCACTCCGCCGTCAATCGCCGTTTTATCATTGATCCAGCTCTTTATGCTGATGCCTGTCGGATCCCCCGCCATGATTCCTACACCAATACCCGACAAAGGCACCTGGCTCGCAACCGCCGCGGCCGTAATAAAAAAGAGTGTTTTTGAGGTTATCCGATTTTTCATAGGACATCACTACTTGTCCCTGTTCAGGAATTCCAGTCCTAAAACGCTTTTCACAAAAGCCATATCGAGTCGGGGAAAATACGGCTCCCGCAACGTACTTGTTACGCTTCTCCCCCTTGCCGATTTCGGCATTTCCCATACTCTTAGTCAGATGGGGAAAGAAGAATCGATCGCTGGGAAAAAGAAAGCACACAATCGTCCTTCCGCAGGAAAATCGCGCGCCGAACTACACGAAAGATTAGAGCGGGCGGGCCTGCCACCCGGAGAAGATCTGCCCACAATCGACAGCGCCTTTGATCGACAATGTCATACGGTCTTCGACGTAAGGCGTTTCTCTGCAAACGAGCTGCGGGAAGACCGCACCGACGATCCATTCGAGACAAAAAAGCTTCTCGAAGACAGCGAAGGGATGGCGACCTGGATTCACGTCAGTGGCGTTCACGCTGTCGAGAAACTGCAAAAACTTGGAGAGCTCCTTGACCTCCATCCTCTCACCGTAGAAGACGTCATGAATCTATGGGCACGACCACGTGTCGACATCAACAAAAAGGAACTCTTTTTCACCGGAAAGGCGGTCAATATTGATTCAGAAACTTCCCACCCGAAAAGCCAGCAGATCTCGATCGTTCTCCGGGAAGATCTGCTTGTTTCCTTCTCCGAAAACGAGGAGGAACTCTTTCGCTCCGTCATCGCCCGCCTCCAAATCCCGAACAGCCGCATTCGCTCCTCGGGTGCCTCCTTTCTCGCCTATTCCTTGATCGACACCCTCGTCGACCGGCTCCTCATTCTCACCGAGGCCGTCGAAGAAATCGTGGTCGACATGGAGGAACAAATGCTCGGCGAAAGCGCCACCGACGACCCGATTCCCATCGGCGAAATCTACCGTCGTAAAAGGCAAGTTCTTCGCCTCAACCGCATCGCCTTTCCTTTGCGCGACGCCATTCACGACCTCCACGATCTTTCCTCGGAAATCCTGGATTCCTCACTCGGAATCTACCTCCGCGACCTTCTCGATCATGCACGCCGGGCCGCCGAGCGCGTCGAGCACGCAAGAGGCATGCTCCATGACCTCCAAGATTTCCACTCCGCAAGACAGGACAACCGCATCAACCGAACCATGCAGCTACTGACGGTCATTGGAACGATCTTCGTCCCCCTCACCTTTGTGGCCGGAGTCTACGGGATGAACTTCAACCCACAGACAAGTCCTTGGAATATGCCCTTGCTCGACAACTACTGGGGATACCCGATCTGCATGGCGGGGATGTTCCTCTTCGCAATCGCGATGGTGATCTATTTCCGCAAAAAAAAGTGGCTATGAGGTCCGGGCCCCCGGGGAGGTATGCAACTCATAGGAATGAGTGCGGATCCCCCGTGCCGCCAATTCTTCGATAATCCGGCCCGCTACCTCAACTTTGAGATTCCAGGCATCGGCCGGAGTATGGGTCCACATCGCCAGCCAGCACTGAATCGACTCCTTCTCCATTTCCATGATCCAGAATTTGGGATCATCGTCCCCCACGAGCAAATGGCTCTTGCGACCAGCCTGAATCGCCACCTCGCGAACCAGCTTCATATCGGATTGATAAGAAACGTAGAACTGAATCTTCGCCCAGATCAAATTCTCCCGATTGCTGTAGTTGATCACCTCTTTCGTCAACATGGAGCTATTGGGCACAACGTATCGGCGCCAATCCCACAACTTGATGATCGTGTGAGTCGGGGTAATATCCTCAATCGTCCCATATTGCTCATCGAGAAGAATGGTATCCCCAGTGCGAAATTGCTTGGAAAACGTCACCACATAGCCGGCGATCACATTCTCAAGAAAGGGACGAGCCGCGATCCCGACAAGAACCGCACCAGCCGCACCGAACACCGAAATGAGTCCCGTCGAAAACCCGTCGAGGAAAGGCGCTGAGGCCAGTCCCAACCAGACAAGGACCAAAACCGAAAGAAGCGTTCTTCGGATAATAGAAAAGCGATAACCGAGGCTCTCAAGCGCCTGATCGCGAGAGTCCTCCGTATGATTCTTCTGGGGAGCTTCCGAACGGAGAGGTTCGAACCGTTTCAGACGCTGGATTCGGGCCGCCCTCTTCCGCTCAGTCCGAGTAAGAATGGTCGTAAGAAGAAACCATCCCCCCATCCCCGCCGCGATTACGGCGGCGAAATACAGAAAGTCGTCAATTTTCTCCATAAAGCTTCACCTCCGCGAAAACCCACTTCGCGTAGTCACCTGCCGCCCCTGTCGCCGTTACCCAAACCCACTGCGGAGTTTCATAGGGATGAGCATTTTTGAAAAATGATTCCACTTCGTGCGCCCCCGACTCCGTGGTTTTCACCCACAATCGAACTTCCTCCTCGGAACAAATCTCCCCTTTCCAGCGAAAAACAGACCTCACTCCCGGGTCCATCTGAACGCAGGCCGCAAGATTCTCCTCCAGCAGACGCCCGGCTAGCGCTTCCGCATCCGAGACAGAGGAAACCGTCGTCCAACCGATAGAAACATCACTCGACGCCACTCTCCTTCTCCTTGTTTTCCTCGGGATCGGATGAGGCTTGGGTTGGTTCTAATTCGATCTCCGGTGCGTCGGCATCCTTTTTCCTCCGGCCCTTCAACAGCCCATAAGTCAAGTATCCCGTGAAGAGGACCGCCGGCATCCACTGCCAATTCATCAGAGTGAAAACGATCACCACGATCACCACGAGAAAACGGGCCATCGAATGCTCCATCCTCCAGTTCACCGCTTTGAAGCTCGGATAGCTCACCCGGCTGAACATCATAAAGGAGAGGAAGAGCATCAAGACCGGAAGCGCATATTTCCACGCTCCAATCCGGACATCACCCTCCTGAAGCCAAAGCATCATCAAGGTCAACGACGCGGTCAGACCGGCCGCTGCTGGTATCGGAAATCCTTCAAAGCTGCGACTCGCCGCTCCTTTATCCTCAGCCGCGACACAGTTGAAGCGCGCCAAACGCAACGCTCCACAGGCCAGATAAACAAAGGCCACCATCCACCCGGCCCGATCGAACTCTGCCAACACGATCTGGAAGACCAGAAGAGCCGGAGCAATCCCAAACGAAATTAAATCCGCCAAGGAGTCGAACTCTCGCCCGAAAGGACTCTCGAACCCTCCCAGTCGAGCGACCCTGCCGTCGAGCAGATCAAAAAGAAACGCTCCCAGGATGAAAAGAATCGCTCGGTGATAAAACCCTGAGGAAGGAAAACCCGTTTTCTGCTGCAAGGCCCCCTCGAGAATACTCAGGATGGCTGCGAAACCGCAGAATAAATTTCCTGCCGTCATCAAATTCGGCAGCAGATAGATCTTCGGCTCGTTCTTGCTCATGATTGTTCCTCCTTTTGCGGAAATTCCGCGATTACGGTAATACCTCCCTCAACTTTATCTCCTTTCGAAACCAGCACTCGGGTGCCTGCTGGCAAGAAAACCTCCGTCCGCGAGCCGAACCGGATCATTCCGAATCGATCGCCCTTCTTCAGAGAATCGCCCGGCTTGGACCAGGCAACAATCCGGCGTGCAATTGCCCCGGTAATTTGCCGAACCGCGACTTTTCGTTCCGGACCTTGAATTAACCAAGCCCGAAATGCATTCAACGAAGAGGCATCCGGATGACGGGCATCAAGATACTTGCCGTTCTTTTCCTCAGTAAAAATAACCTCCCCTTCAATCGGTGTCCGATTTACGTGGACATTAAATACCGAAAGAAACACCCCGATCCGAATCGGCAGATCCTCATAAGGACCCTCCGTCTGCTCGACAATGTCAGCCACCACTCCATCGGCGGCCGAAACAATCGCCAGCGGATCCCCCGGAATCTCCCGCTTTGGATCCCGGAAAAAGTAGAGGGAGAAAACGATCAACCCGATAAAAAGCGGTCCGACCCAAGGGAAAAATAGGAACGAGACTACGGTGAAGAGAAAGAGAAGACCGAATATCCATCGACCCTCGTATAGAGTTTGCCAGCGCATAAGTTCTTCTAAGTGTTCCCATCCCGCACCCAGGATGCAAACCTGTTCGCTCCAAACAGCGTCAGCTTAGGCTCCCGGCACCTTCAACCGGGCATTTCATCACGAAGACAAATGTCATCGGTATATCATCTTTCTCCTTCAACTCTGCTCATCCACGGTGTCAACGTTTTTTAGAACAGAGATCTTATACACAAGTGATCTACGGGAGAAACCGAAATGATGGTATTTCGTTCCCGCCCTGCGAAAGTTTTGTTCACTGGATCGCGAAACGCTTGGAAGAAGCGCTAATAGCAGGCCCGAGGGATTTGCGGGAAAACGGTATTAGTGTTGAACGGACGGATATTTTGCCATTTCGTAAAAACTTCCATGGCCACCAAAAAGACAACTCGCTCACCCTCCGGTCCAGTCGAGAAAGCCGCCAAGGCTAAGATCAACTCGTCTCTCTCAGACGAGGAGAAGATCAAACTCTTGGAGGAAATGATTCGCGTACGCCGGTTTGAGGAACGATCTCTCCGCTCATATCAGCAGGGTAAAATCGGGGGATTCCTCCACCTATATATCGGGCAGGAATCTGTTGCGACCGGCAGCCTGTCCGTTTTGGACAAGAACGATCACTTCATTACCGCCTATCGTGATCACGGTCACGCTCTTGCTTGCGGAATGTCGATGAACGAGTGCATGGCCGAGCTCTACGGGAAGGCAACTGGATGCTCGCGCGGTAAGGGTGGTTCGATGCACTTCTTCGCTCCTGACAAGAATTACTGGGGAGGACACGGAATTGTCGCTGGCCAAACTCCTCTCGGCCTCGGCCTCGCCTACGCGCTGAAGTATCAAGGTATCGACGGTTGCGCTCTCTGCTACCTCGGAGATGGTGCCGTCAACCAAGGCGTTTTCCACGAATCTCTGAACCTCGCTTCTCTCTGGGATATTCCGATTGTCTACATCATCGAGAACAACGGTTACTCGATGGGAACCAGCGAAGCGCGTTCCAGTAAATTTACCGACAGCTTGGCCAAACGGGCCGAAGCCTACGATATGGCTTGGGAGAGTGTGGTCGCCAATCACGTCTACGTGGTCCGCGAAACTACCGACCGCTGGGTCCGCTACGCCAAAGAAAAGTCCCGTCCGGTTCTCTTGGAACTCAAGACTTACCGCTACCGCGGGCACTCCGTGGCCGACGCGAATTCGGAAAAATACCGGACGAAGGAAGAGATCCAGAAATATCAGGAAACGATGGATCCCATCAACGTCTTCCGCAAAACCCTGACCGAAGAGGGAGTCATCGACGACGAGAAGGTGAAGGAAATCGAGAAAAACGCCAAGGAGGAGGCCAATGCGGCTGCGAAGTTCGCCGACGAGAGCGAATTCCCCGGTGTCGAAACCATCACTGAAAACGTCTACTGGGAAACCGACAATCCGGACCAGCGCGAGAGCGAAGGCCGCATGTTCTTCCACTCCTAATCCACTTTTCTCACTTTCGTCATGCCAGAAATAACTTATCGCGAAGCCGTCAAGCAGGCCCTCATTGAGGAACTGGAGCGAGACGACAAAGTCGTCGTAATGGGCGAGGAAGTCGCTCAATACAACGGAGCCTACAAGGTCACCGAAGGTCTTTATGACCAATTTGGAGACAAACGCATCATCGACACCCCGATCAGCGAGGCCGGATTCATCGGTCTGGGAATCGGTGCCTCCATGCTCGGTATGCGCCCGGTGATGGAGCTCATGTTCTGGAGCTTTTCCTACGTGGCCTTCGACCAGATCGTCAACAATGCGGCCATGGTCCGCTACATGTCCGGAGGACTGATCAACGTACCGATCGTCATCCGCGGCCCCGCTAACGGAGGCACGAATGTGGGGGCTACACACTCCCACACACCGGAAAACTTCATCGCTTACACGCCCGGTCTGAAGGTGGTTTGCCCGTCAAACGCCTACGATGCCAAAGGTCTCATGAAGAGCGCTATCCGCGACAACGACCCGGTCTACGTCATGGAAAACACTCTTCTCTATGGACAAAAATGGGAAGTCCCCGAAGAGGAATACGTAATCCCTCTCGGAAAAGCCGACATCAAGCGGGAAGGCACCGACTTGACGATCGTCTCGCACGGTCGTTCGGTCATCACGTCCCTCGAAGCGGCTAAGGCCCTCGCCGAAGACGGTATCGAGGTGGAAGTCGTCGACCTCCGCTCAATTCGTCCGCTCGACATCGACACCGTGCTCGAATCGGTCCGCAAGACCAACCGAGTCCTCCTCGTCGATGAGAACAAACCGTTCTGTGCTACGAGCTCGCAGATCTCTCACATGATTCAACTGGAGGCCTTCGACTATCTCGACGCTCCGATTCAGCGAGTCACATCGATCGATGCGCCGGCCATTTACTCGGACCCATTGGAAAAGGAACAGCTGCCCAATGCCGCCCGCGTCGAAAAAGCGGCTCGTGCGATCCTTGACCAAGTCTCCTAACTACGCGACTGCCCTCCATCCCACCAAAACCTGAAAACACAGAATAATTCCCATGGCTGAAATCATCGAAATGCCCAAACTCAGCGATACCATGACGACCGGCACCCTGGTCAAATGGTTGAAGAAAGAGGGAGAGACCGTTACCAACGGCGACAAGCTCGCTGAAGTCGAGACGGACAAAGCTACGATGGAGCTGGAGAACTTCGACGAAGGCGTAATCCTGAAGTGCTACGTCTCCGAAGGGGATCAGGTCGAAGTCGGAGCCCCTGTCTGCGCCATCGGCGAGAAAGGTGAAGACGCCCCGGAAGTGGAAGGAAGCTCCTCCGGAGGCAGCTCCAAGAGCGAGTCCAAAGAGGAAGAGTCGAAAGATGAAAGCTCCGACGAAAAGGACGAGGCTCCCGCTGAAGAAGAAAAGGAAGAAAGCCAGGAATCCGCACCTGAGTCGGACGAATCCGACGACGACACGCGCATCAAGGCCTCTCCTCTAGCCCGCAAAATCGCCAAGGAAAACGGCGTTAAACTCGGTGCAGTCGAGGGCAGTGGCCCCCGTGGCCGAGTGGTGAAGGCCGACGTTCTGAAAGCCATGGAATCGGGTAGCGCCCAGCAATCCGAAGCGCCAGCAGCAGCCGCAGCCTCCTTCGGAGCTCCCGCCAGTGGATCCTTCCCCGAAGGCGAAGAGGTCAAACTCTCCGGCATGCGCTCGGCGATTGCCCGCCGCCTTCTTGAGTCCAAGACCACGATCCCCCATTTCTACTTGGAGATCGAGGTCGACATGGCTCCTCTCATCGCTCTGCGCAAGAGCGTCAACGAAGGGCTTGCCGATCTGGCTCCCGAAGCAGGTGGTGCGAAGTTCTCCGTCAATGACTTGATCCTCAAAGCCAGCGCCGAAGCCTTGCGCCGAGTCCCGGCGGTAAACGCTTCCTGGGGCGAAACAAAGATCATTCGCCACGGTGGAGTGCATCTCGCCTTTGCGGTTGCGGTCGAAGAAGGGCTCGTCACTCCAGTCGTTCGCGATGCCCATGCGAAGACTCTTCGCCAGATCTCTGCCGAAGCCAAAGAGCTCGCCATCAAAGCGAAGAAAAAGAAGCTCAAGCCCGACGAAATGTCCGGCAGCACCTTCACGGTCACCAACCTCGGCATGTTTGGCATCAACGCTTTCTTCGGGATCATCAACCCACCGAACGCCGCCATTCTCTCTGTCGGATCAACCGTCTCTAAGCCGGTCGTCGATAAGAACGGTCAGATCGTAGTCGGACAACGGATGAATATCGGCATCAGCGCCGATCACCGAGTCGTGGATGGAGCCATCGCCGCCCAGTATCTCGCGGCCCTCAAGGAAATCCTCGAGGCACCCGCATTGATGCTGGTCTAATTCCGGAAATGCCTTTTTCCGGCGCCGACTCCCTGCAGGCCGCCCTCGAGACCTATCGCGAGTTTGCCGCCGCAGAAAACGCGAAACTCGGCGAACGCCTGCAGGAGCGCGCCGGAAATTCCACTCTGGTTGATCATCTCACCGCAGAGCTTTCTCACGAAGGAAAGCACCTGCGGCCCGCCCTGACGCTGGCCTCCCATTTCGTTTTTTCCGGAGGCAACGTTCCCAATCGTGAGTGCCTTGCTGCGGCTCATGCTCTTGAAGTATTCCACAGCTTCGTGCTCATCCACGATGATGTGATCGATGCTTCGCCCCAGCGGCGTAATAGGCCCACCCTTCACTGCCGCATCGAGAAAGATCTGAATGTGCCGCACTCGACTGCTGGTCATTTAGCCATCGTTCTCGGAGACATCCTCTTCGGCTACGCCATCAATCTTCTCAGCAGTCCCGATATCGATCATGGCCTGATCGGACCTCTACAACAGTATTTGGCGACTGTGACCGAAGACACTGGTCTTGGCGAAGCTCGCGAGCTCACCTTTCTCGACAAACCACTCGGCGAAGTGACTCTCGATGATATCTCCGAGGTCTATTTTCTGAAAACCACACGCTACACGATCGAGGCCCCTCTTTGGCTGGGAGCTCGCGCAGCGGGGATTCCTGCGGAAGAGTTGAGTGCATTGACCGAATTTGCCCGACCCATCGGGCTCGGTTTTCAGATGGAGAATGATCTCCACGAGGCCTCGCTGCCCCTAGAGAAATTCGAGCGCCTTGCCTACGATTTCCAAACCGGAGTAAAAACCCTCTTTCTCCGCAGACTGTATGACGACCTACGCCCACCTCTTCAGGATGAGCTGATCAGCGTCCTAAACCGGTGCCAGCAAGACCGCTCTGCACTCACCCGCCTTCACGAGCTGATCCATTCGACCCAAACCCTCGCGACCATGCATCGAGAGGTTGACGCGTGCTTCGACGAAGCTCGGGACTGGATCCCGGGTTCTCCCTACAGCGAAGCCCAAAAGGTGGGCCTCTCTCAACTCGCTCAGTTTATCTCAACCCAGCGGAAACACTCCGAGGCCCCCAAGGGATAATCGTCGCAGACTCCTCTCCCGAAAGAGAGGAAAGGTGCAGGCCTACATCAAACCAGGGAAATTCATTCCCCCGGAGATTGACGACATCGCTTCGTCGCTCTCCGACTTAGCCTTCTCTTGAGCTTCTTGGATCGCTTCGAGAAGCGTTTCGCGCACAAAACTGACTTCTTCCTTGAGGAACTCGGGGTCAAAATCGACATCCTGAACGATGCCCTGCCCGTTGATCTTAACGGTCACCGCGCCTCCACCACTGGAGACCTCGATTACCTTCTCTGCGAGTTCTTCCTGCATGGCCTCCATCTGCTTTTGCATTTTGGCCGCCTGCTTCAAAAGTTTTCCTACTCCTGCCATAAGTTGCCAAGCATTCGCTATGAATTTCCCGAAAGCAAGCCCCAGATTGCCAAGACTCGTTCCATATTATCGAGCTCCTATTTTTATTCTCAGGACAGGAACGGTTGGGCCTCCGATTTCATCCGATAAAGACAGATCATAAACCTCACCATTGTCCTCCTGAGATCTTCGAAACCGCCCACGATTTTTGTTGAAACATCAACATATCCTGATTTGTTGATGGGTAATGAATTTTTTCCGCGAAATTTGGAGCTCCGGTCGCCCGGTATGCTCCGTAGAGTTTTTCCCTCCAAAGAATCAGGAGACCGAAAAACAGTTCCATCTGACAGCCGAGCGACTCAAGGCTTATCGTCCCGATTTTGTGTCGATGACCTATGGTGCCGGCGGCAGCAGCCGGGATCGTTCGATCGGGTTTGGTCTGCAGTTGAGGGAAAATTTCGGCTACGAGGTGCTCCCTCACCTCACTTGCGTAGGTCACTCTCGAGACGAAATGCGGTCTATTTTGGACGATTTCGAGGAATCAGGATTTCAGGGGATCATGGCTCTCCGGGGAGACCCGCCCCAAGGGCTCACCGAGTTCAAGCCACACCCGGATGGACTCCGTTATGCCTCCGATCTAGTTCAATTTATCCGCGAAACCCATCCCTCCTTTGCTACCGGAGTCGCGGGATACCCCGAGAAGCATCCTGAATCCCCGAACGCAGACGAAGATCTGCGGCATCTGGTCAGCAAGGTCTCAGCCGGGGGAGACTTCATCACGACCCAGCTCTTTTTCGAGAATCAGGATTACTTTCGCTTTGTCGAAAGATGCCGGGCGGCCGGCATCACTGTCCCCATTCTTCCCGGAATTCTCACTGCCGTTTCGTGGAAGCAAGTATCCCGCTTCTGCGACATGTGCGGCTCGAGGATCCCTCCCGCACTCGCCTCCCAGCTCGAGGAAGCGGCCGGAGATTCTGAAGCAGAAGCTGAGGTCGGCATCAACTGGGCGAAAAATCAGGTCATCGAACTCTTGCAAGCTGGTGCGCCGGGCTTCCACCTCTACATTCTCAACCGATCAAAACCAGCGTTGGAGTTGATGCGCCGCCTCGACCAAGAGCTGGGCGCTGACTTCCGGTCAATTCCTCGCGACGACAGCTCCGTCCTCTAGTCCAGCGATCTCGGCAGAGGTCCGGTGTTGTTGGTTTTCGCAAATCCGGAAGGATTGGCGTGCCGAATCGAACCGGCCCCAAGGAGCTTAGATTGCCGCAAGAAAGGCGTCCGCGAGAATCTGGTGTCCGACTAGATTCGGATGCACGCGATCGCCGCAAAGACTCTGCGTCGGTCTTTTTGCCAGATACTTATCGAAAGCCGCCTGGGTATCCACAAAGCGCGCTCCGGACTTCTCGGCAATCTCTCGAACGATCGCACCATACTGATCCATCTTCGCCCTCATCGGATCCTGCAGGTGTGTCTCGAGGAAGAAAGGAGTCATCAGGAAGATCCCTTTGACCTCCTTTGCAGTCTCCTCGACCAACTTCGCCAAAATCGACTGAAATTGCTCCGGACCCACCTGATCCTCAAGCTCCTCCCGGTCAAACTGGCGCCAGACATCATTGATCCCAATCATGATCGAAACCCAGTCCGGCTTGAGGTCGGTGACATCCGACTTCCACCTCGCCTCAAGATCGGTGACCCGGTTCCCGCTGATCCCGGCGTTCAAGACCGAAACTACGGTCTCCGGAAAGCGAGCTCCCAGAGCAGAATTCACGAGGGATACATACCCCGCTCCCAAACCCTCTCGTTCGCCTACTGGGCGGGCTTGGCCGCAATCCGTAATCGAATCTCCGATAAAAAGAAGAGTGTCTCCTGTTTCAAAAACCATCCCTTCATCAAATACTTTCCCGCCTCGATTACCAGCGGAAAAAGACTAGGCTTATACTAGAATCGAGAATTAGCCTTTCAGCTTCTGAGTCGAAGCGACCAGACTCTCGACTACGGTTCGGACCCCTTTGACGACGTTCTCGTCCTGAATTTTGCCCTCTTCGTCAAACACATCGAAGGCATTCGGAATAGCTTTCTGCTCGGGAATGACCAGAACTCCTATATTCCCGAGAATATCGCGAACGTGGACCAGCGCTCGCATCCCACCGAGACCACTGGGAGAGGCCGAGACCAATCCCGCAACTTTACCGCGAAACTGCGCCGTCATCTCCTCTCCTTCGGTTGGCCGCGAAACCCAATCGATCAGGTTCTTCAGGAATGGAGTGATCGAGGAGTTATACTCCGGACTGGCAATGAGAAGCGCGTCGTGCTCGGCGAAGATTTTCTTCAATCTCAGAGCCTCCTCGGGCAATCCATTTTCCTCGAGGTCCTGATTGTAGAGCGGCAAACTCACCTCCGCCGCATCCAAAAGCGTCGAGACTCCTCCCGCATCTTGAATCATTTGGTGGGCTGCCGCAGCCAGTTTCCGGTTTAGAGACTCTTTTCGCGCACTCCCCGCGAAAACCAGAATACGTGGTGTATTATCCATACATCAATTAATCCCAAATCCGCCCAACTTTCAACGTTGGGCCTCAATCGGATGAATAAATTGATCGAGAACTTTAGCACTGCTGATCACCCCTGGTAGACCGGCACCTGGATGGGTTCCAGCCCCCACAAAATAGAGGCTCTCCACATCCTCGCTCTTATTGTGGGGTCGGAACCAGGCACTCTGAGTCAGCGTTGGCTCAAATTGAAATGCCGAGCCAGTGTAAGCATCCAGTTCCGTCTCGAAGTCCTTGGGAGTGAATATTAAGCGCGATTTCAGGTGCTTTCGGAGATCAGGGACCAAATGGTCTTTTTCCAAAGAAGCCAGAATCCGATCAGCATATTCTTCCTTAATATCATCCCAATCCTGACCCCCTCGCAAATTCGGGACCGGACTCAAAACGTAAAAACACTCACACCCCGGAGGGGCTAAAGAGGCATCCGTTCTCGTCGGGGCGTGAAGGTAGAGCGAAAAATCTTCGGCCACGATCTTCCGATCAAAAATATCTTCGAGAAGCCCCTCATACCGCGGCCCCAGAACGATCGAATGGTGCGGCAGATGTTCATAGGTCCGATCCGTTCCAAAGTAGATGACGAAGAGGGACATCGCGTAGTTCATTTTCTCGAGCTTGCGATCCGTCCACTTCCGGCGATGCCGAGGATGAATCAACTTTCGATAGGTGTTGGCGACATCACCATTCGAAATGACGACCTCGGCAGAGAATTCACGGTCGTCTTCCAAGCGGACTCCTGTTGCCTTACCAGACTCAACCAGAATCTCATCCACTCTGGCATTGAGCTCGACCTTCCCTCCGATGTCCTCGAACAGTCGCACCAACCCCTGCACAAGAGCGCCCGTTCCTCCCATGGCGAAATGAACCCCCCAGGTCTTTTCCAGGTAGTGGATCATCGAATAGATCGCACTGGAACGCAGCGGATTCCCACCAATTAAGAGCGGCTCGAAGGAAAATACCTGCCGCAACTGAGGATGCCGGATAAAGGAAGAGACCCTTTTGAAGACCGATTGATCAGCCCTGAGCCGTATCAGATCCGGGGCCACTTTAATCATTTCGGAAAAACGATCAAAGGAATGGTCAGCGAGATCCGTGAAGGCCCGATCAAAGACTTTCGCGCTGTAATCCCGAAACCGACGGTAGCCTTCTACGTCCTCCGGAGAGAACTTCGCAATCTCCGCTTCCAGCTTCTCCTGTTCCCCCCGGTAGTCAAAGACCCCTCCATCCGCAAAATAGATCCGATAAAAAGGGTCGCAGGGGACGAGGGTCACATAGTCCTGGATCGATTTCCCCGCGACCTCGGCCAATTCATCCAAAACAAAGGGAACGGTGACGATGGTGGGTCCAGCATCATAGGTAAACCCTTGATCCTCGTAAACATAGGCTCGCCCACCGGGCTTATCCCGCATCTCCAGGAGGGTCACGTCATACCCTTTCGCCTGTGTCCGGATGGCCGCAGCCAATCCCCCAAAACCACTACCGATAACGATTGCTTTTCCCGAACCTGGCGACTCTCCCATCATCTTGAGGTAGCCTAGGAAACGGAACCTTTCAACTCACGGTTGGAAAATAAGCTCCGTTCTAATGCGAAAAACAACATTGGCTAACAGGTTCCCTGTGACTCCCGGCAGGCTACCCGTTCTTCGCCGCAAACTAATTAATTCAGCAGGGCTTTTTTCCGGCGTCGCAGTGGAAGCATCCAGCGCAATCCATGCGAACGGAGAGCGGCCTTCTTTTCCCGCTCGCGGCGGATGAGATCGAGAATCCCTTCGAGAAGCCAAGCCTGCTCCTCTGGCGTCAGGCGGAAATCGAGCCAGAGTTCAACCATCTCGCAACGCTTTTCCAAACAACGTGCTTTGAAATCCCTCAACTCCGGCGAACGACAAGTGGCCTCCGCCATTTTCTGGCGCTGTTTCTTCGAAAGGTCTCGGCAGAGATGCGTGCTGACTTCACGAAGCACCTTTTTCTCATCTTCCGTTAGGTTGATGAAATGGAGACCGATCAAATCGCAACGGATACGAAGAAGATCGCGGGCCATTACTGACCGGGAAACGCCAAAAGCTTTCGCCGCCGATTCCACCGACCAGTTGCCAATCTCAACGGCAAGGGCGATCACTCGATCCTGTGCGGACAATTGCCCCAGCGCCGCAATTCGCGGATCCGGCGAGAGCAACCCTGCACCGAGGTCTCGAGAGACCAAGGTTTCCACCAAGGCGGCTTCAAATTCTCCGATCTTCGAATACGATCCCAGGTCTTCCCAAAGGCGGAAGAACACTTGTTGCGTCGCATTCATCGCTTCCGTGACTTGGAGCGGAGCCGAAACTCGGAAATACCCAAAGACCAGCGCCTCGTAGCGCTTGATCACCGCTAGGTAATCTTCCTCAGAGCCGGAACGGGCGCGGGTGTACGATCTGCGTATATCAGAATTCATCAGCAATAGATGGTTTGGAGTTCAGAACAAGAGCTGCCTACTCCCGATCAGTTGGGCGTCGGCGTGCCTCATCCCGGCACTCGTAAATCACCCGGAGGGCGATTTCACGAAGATCAAAAAGAGCCCCTCGAAGGATCCGGTCGATCGCGCGAACTTTGCGCGAGCGCCCTCCCTCGGGCTCAGGAAGAATGGAAAGAGAGCGATTGATTTCGCAAAGCATGGCTTTGAAGTGGCAAACAGCCAACTCTACATCCCCCATCTCGACGGCTTGGGTCGCGAGAATCGCGGCCAATTCACCCTCGTGAAGAGTGCGCCCGAGCATCCAGGAAATTTGCGGGTCCGTCGGAGCCAAGCCCGCATTCAAGAGTGACTCCCACTCCCGGCGGATGATCAGATACAGACCCCGGGTCGCCAAGAATACTGGGTGCTGGTGAACGGTAAAGGGATCAAAGTCGGACGAACCCCGCTTCTCTGATTCGGGAATATCCGGTTGGGATTCCGCTGCGAAAGAGGAGTCCTCGATTGACCAATCTCCGCTGTCCCAACCCATATGCCGGGCAACCTGATCCAGACGGTCATAACTCGGTTTCGCGCCCACATACAGCTGCACGAAACGTTCGATTTCACCGTCCGATTCGTTCAGATAACGCTGCCAGTCAAACTCCTTCCACACGGGCTCCGGGACGTCTTCCCAGTCATTATCGTCGTAGAAATCCGAAAAATCGTCGTTCATTCGACTCCCTCCCTTGTTTGTGTGGAGATGGCCCCAATAAAGAGGCCGGAAGAATCGCAAAAGGCCAAGACCGGCCGGTTGCCAGAGATCAAACTCATTACCACAACAAGATATTCAGACCATGGGTCCATGCAATAGAATTTAGACGATTGTGAGTTTTCGTCTAAACTGCTTTCCGAGCGCGATTTACCGCACTCAGCAAAGCCAGAAGACCCGCTTCTTCGATATTTGTATCGAGTCCGCAGCCATAAAACCGCTGTCCGTCTTGCCGCTCAAGGACGATATAGGCGGCAGAAGAGGTCGCCGAACCGTGCCCAATTGCGTGCTGTTCGTAATCCTGAAGGCGGAAATCTTTCCACCCCTGATTCTCCATTGCGTGAACAAAGGCGTTGATCGGCCCATTTCCCTCTCCTTTGAGGGAGACTTCCTGACCATCCTCACTGACGACGCCGACATACTGGTAGCGGCTCTTCTCCGCCCCCGAACGAGTAATTTCGTGCGAGACCAGACGAAGAGGCGACTCGACGTTGACAAATTCCTCGCGGAAGATGTCGTAAATGTCCTGCCCGGCTAACTCCACGCCTCGCGAGTCGGCAATATGGTTCACCCGCGCGCCCACCTCTGGCTGCATGGGCTTCGGCAACTTGAAACCAAAATCACGGGAGAGCACGTGGGCCACGCCCCCCTTCCCGCTTTGGCTGTTGATCCGAATGATCGCCTCGTAATTCCGCCCGATATCGTGCGGATCGATGGTGAGGTAAGGAACGTCCCAAATCATTTCATCCGGGTTTTCCGATTTGTCCCGCAGGTCGAAACCTTTCTTGATGGCATCTTGGTGCGAGCCGGAAAAAGCGGTGAACACCAAGTCACCTCCGTAGGGATGACGAGGATGAACCTCCATCCGGGTATTGGCTTCATAGACCTCCCGAATGCGATCGAGATCCTCTAAATTCAATTGCGGAACCACGCCCTGCGAATAGAGATTCAAAGCAACGGTCACGATGTCGAGGTTTCCGGTACGCTCCCCGTTTCCAAAAAGCGTGCCTTCAACACGTTCCGCACCAGCCATCAGCCCCAGCTCCGTCGCCGCAACCCCGGTTCCCCGGTCGTTGTGGGTGTGCAAGCTGATGATCACGGAATCACGGCGGGAAATATTCCGGCAAAACCATTCAATTTGGTCGGCATGGATATTCGGAGTGGCCACTTCGACTGTCCCCGGGAGATTCAAAATCATCTTCCGTTCAGGGGTCGGCTGAATCACATCACAAACCGCCTCACAAACCTCCAAAGCGTAGTCCATCTCGGTGCTGGAGAAACTCTCCGGCGAATACTGAACCCGGATATCCGAACCCTGCATTCTGGGCAGCCAACCACTGACCCGTTTAGCTCCGTTAATCGCAATGGCTTTCACCTCTTCCTTCGAGAGATTAAAAGTAATCCGGCGCTGGGAAGGAGAGACGGAATTATACAAGTGCAGGACCGCCCGATTCACTCCCCGCAAGGATTCAAAGGTCTTATCGATCAGGTGATCCCGCGCTTGGACCAAAACTTGAATGGTCACATCGTCGGGGATGCGATCCTCATCGATCAACTTCCGCATGAAATCGTATTCCACCTGAGAGGCCGCTGGAAAACCAACTTCAATCTCTTTGAAACCAATCTCCACAAGAAGTTCGAACATCCTAAGCTTTTCGGTCACGCTCATGGGAATCGCGAGTGCCTGATTCCCATCGCGCAAGTCCACGGAGCACCAGATCGGGGCATGTTCGATCCTCCGATCCGGCCACTGCCGGTCTGGCAAGTCAATCGCCTCGAACGGGCGATACTTCTTGTGCGGTTCTTTTAACATGGAAAACCGAACAAAATGGACGAGAACCGGGCAGGGTTCAAGACTACAATCAACACCCGAAAAACGGAGCATTCTCTCATTTTCAGGGACCGCTCTCGGTCAGGTTAGAAGAATCAATCCAACCGACCACAGAGATTTCACTCACTCGAGATACAGCATGCGACCGCAGGAATCACAGGTGACCACCTTAAATGCCTGGACCGCGGCATCGACATCATTGCTCACTCGCAAATGACACCCGCCACAAGTGTGGTCCGCAAGAGGCACCACTACCGGAGGACGCTTGATCTGCTTCCAGAGAGCATCATACTGGGCGAGAAGCCCGGCATCCACCTCACTGCGCCGACTCTGAATATCTTCCTCCATCCCAGAAAGTTGATCGCGAAATCTCACCTCATCGGCATCGATCCGCGCTAGAGTTTTCCGGTGCCCCTCCATCAGCTTATCCACTTCCGCTTCATTCTTTGCAAAAGCCGCCTTCTCCTCTTCGATTTGGTCGAGAAGTAGAATTTCCTTCTCTTCGATTTCGTCGATCTTGGCTTTCAGCGAATCGATCTCGTGATTGAGCGCTTGGTACTCCTCATTCTTACGAACCTCCAACTGTTGGTTCTTCAGCTTGACGATCTTCTCTTGTGCCGCCTCAGCGTCTGACTCCATCCGCTCGCGAAGCACCTCCGACTCCCGGACCTGATTCCGAGCCGCCTCGAGCTGTTGCTGCTCCTCAGCCATCTCCTTCTCCACCCGAGCACGCTCCTGTGGGAATGACTGAAGGCTGAGAACAGCCTTGCGAAGATCAAGATCACGCGACTGCAACGCGAGGAGAGGGATCATCTGATTACTCGGCATGCGGGAAGAATCATCCCGCACCAGAACAAAATCTGCCAGAACGGAATTCCCCAAGTTTCATTTTTTTATTCAAAGAGTCTTTGGCGTAATCCAGTCCCCACGGCGAGCCCCTTCCAGTCGCTCCCCCGCAATGGGTGAGGTCTTCGCGTCCGCTTCCCTTCCGTTTCGTGTTCTAGGAACTTGTTCACAAAGTCCTCTGATCCCAGCACCATCCCGTCCGAAAAATACCTCACCCGGCACCGCAAAACCACCGAAAGAGGCAACTTCCCCTTCTCCTCCTGCAAAACCCGAACCGCTTCTTCGTGGGAAATAGATGCTTTCCCCTCTTTCTCTCCATCGCCAGCCCCATACAAAGTCTGCCGATACCCAGCCAGATCCTTATCCACAGCAGAGAGCCCGGCTCGAGCCAGTCGCCCACCCCCAAGAGCCTCAGCATACCCACAAAACCGATAATCCTTAGGATCCGAAACCAACCCCGCCCGAACTGCATTCAGGTCAATATAGGCCGCCACGGTCCGCAGAGCCCAACGATCCCCTTCGACCAAAACACTCTTAAATCGAGCCGACCAAAGCGGCCCAAACCGATCCCTAGAACGGTTAAACCAAAGTGTATACCGAAGCTTCAAAGTCCGCATAAACTCCGAAACATCATGCATCCGCCGAGTAAGCTCCTTGCGCAACTCCCTCCCATCAAGAAAGTTATCCTTCAGATGCCCCTCTAAAACTTCGGCAGGCATTGGATTCCAGGGAGTAGGCTTAGGATAAAGCTTCCGATACCGACGAACCAACTCAGCATCCGAAACCTCAGTCCCCGCCGGTGGCACCTCCACCAAAATATGGAAATGGTTCTTCATCACCGCATAAGTAACCACCCGAACCCCGGAAAACTCAGCTACCTGCCAGATCATCTTCCGCAACACCTCCCTCTCCCGATCCCCAAAGAGAGCCTCTCCATTCACTGTCCGGCTCATCAGATGGTGATATGACAATTGATTCGATTCCTTGAGTCTGCGTCTGCCCATAGGGCTAAATTCAACCACCAATCTAGGTTAGTCAAATACTTTTAGAACAGTTATATAAAATACGCTAAAGATAGCTAACCGAGATACGAAATTAGGTTTCTACCCCTACCCGTCGACGCCACTCATAGAGCAGCAAGGCTCCAGAAACTGATACATTCAGGGAATCGATGCCTTCCTCCATGGGAATACTCACTCTTTCGACTTCGGGTAAATCCCATTCTTTGGGGAGGCCGGCGTGTTCTTCGCCGAGGACAATGACTGGCGGGTTTGACCATGATGAGGTCCAGAGGTTGCCTTCTCCCCCTTTGTCTGCGGCGATTACGGTTAGATTTCTTTGGCGAAAAGTTTCCATCGCTTCTGCTGGAGACGCGGTCCATCCGGGGAGGCGGAAGACTAATCCTCGGGAGGCTCGGATTACTTGGGGATTTTCGAAATCTACCGCTGGGTCGCAGAGGATGATTCCCTCGGCGCCGACGGCGAAGGCGGTGCGGATTAGGGCACCTAAATTTCCCGGCTTTTCGAGTCGGTTGGTGACGAGGATCGGGCCGGTGCAAGTCTCGGGAAGAGCCAGATTGCGGTTGGGGCAGATCCCTACTCCGATGACTCCGTCCGGCTTTTCGCGCACCGAAACTTTCTGGAAAGCTGTCTTGGAAAGGAGTCGGAGCGGGATGTCACTCTCCATGCTGACCTTTTCCCATTGAGCGAGAGTGTCATCCTCCAGACTCTCTGAGATGAGGATCTCTTCAAAATCCACTCCGCCCTCCACGGCTTGCTCAATTTCGTAGGCTCCATCAATCAGGAATCGGCCGGTCTCCCTCCGACGCTTTCCAACGTGCAATTTTACCCATCCGCGAACTTTTGGGTTCGCCGGGCTTTGGATCGGCTCAAGATACTTGGCCATCATTCACATCCTTCTCCGCCTTTTTCGCGGGAAAGAAACAGATCACGATGTAAATGCCCACTCCACAGGTGATCCCCATGTCGGCTACGTTGAAGGCAGGCCAGCGGTAGGGTTCGATCCCCAAAGCGGAAATTCCGGGTAGGTGGAAATCGAGAAAATCGACCACATGCCCATAAATCATCCGATCGAGGAGATTGCCGAGGATGCCGCCGACGATCATTCCAAAGCTGAACTGCATCGGTCCGCGTTTCAGTTCCAAGGCACCACGATAGAAATAAATCGCGGTGAGGGCAACAACTGCCACCAGGACCAAGACAATGCGGTAGCCGCTGAGGATCCCCCATGCCGCGCCCTGGTTTCCGATGTGGACTAGTTGGAAAAAGTCCGGAATGACCACGACCGGAGAAACTTCCCCGGGGCCCCGGCTAGGGAAATAAGTTCCGAAGGGAAGAATCGCATCGATCCACAGCTTCGTGCCTTGGTCCAGAAGCAGGACTCCCAGAGCCATTCCCCAAAAGAGGCGATAGGCCCGAAAACCTCCGGACGCCCTAACCGGCATCGGAGGTGGATTCGGCGAGACTACTCATCTGAATCGTCGTCAGAAAGGACGGGAGTGTCTTCCCCATCGAAACCTTGGATCCCGGCTTTCTGCACGGTGCGCTTGCGACCGCGCTCCACTTCCATTTGCCCTTCTACCGAATAACGGGTGAAGGGAACGGCGCGCAGTCTCTCACGGCTGATCGGTTTCCCGGTAATTTCGCAAATCCCATACGAGCCGTCACGAATCCGGCGAATGGCTTCGTCGATTTCGTAAAGGGCTTCCTGCTCACTCGAGACCATGCTCAGGGCAAAATCACGGTCGAAACTGTCGGTTCCGGCGTCCGCCATGTGCTGTCCGTAGCTCGAAAGGTCTCCCGAATCTTCCTTATTTGATCGGTGCAGAGTCTCCTCGGAGTGACGATGAAGACCTTCGTAAACCTCTTGGTGCAACTCGACGAGAGCGCGAAAATAGGGAAGGAACTTTTTCGGGATATCTTCCTCGCTGGACTTGTCCGCCTTATCTTCTTCGTTCGAAGCGGTTGGATCAAAACCAAGAAGGTCCGCAACGGAGGCGGCACCAAAGCTCTGCTTCGGGCGGGCTGGTGCCTGTGGAGTGGGTTCTGGAGCTTTCGCGGTCTCGGGTGCAGGCGCTGGTTTCTTTGGAGCGACTACGGGCTCACTCGGAGCCGTCTTCCGGGTTTTCAGATAATCCCGGAGGTCCTTCATGCTGAAGACCACCGGCTGTCCTTTGCGGGAATCTTCTTCTTCGCGCTTGCGGCCCCGCTTGCGGAGAGCTTCCGTCACCCGCCGGGTCACCTCTTCTGCAGCAACGCCGACCTTCTTTTCGGTGGAAGCTTCCGATTCTGAGGAGGCCTTCGACGTGCTCTTCGCTTTCGAAGTCGATTTGCGTGCGGCTTTCTTTGCCGTCTTACCCGTGGCTTTCTTTTTGGCAGGCATATTAATCAAAAGAGATGAGAGTTATTTCGAAAAATTTCTAGGCTGTTTGTTTGGTTTTGCGGAGAGCCTCAGCACAACGCTCTGAGACCTCACCCCATTCATCCGTCTGAACAAGACTCGGCACCCAGCGCCAAGTGCGCGGACAACGCACACCATCAGCATGAGATGCTTCAACTGTCAATGAGCCTTCTCCAGCTTCCAATTCAACTGCAGAGACGATAAAGAACTCCGGAAGCCATTCCCGATAGGATTCAAGAAGTTTAAATTCATCACTTCCGGCGTCTCCCGAGATCTTCACCTTGGCGTCGAGGCTCGAGGCAATCTCCTTCTGCTTCCGCTTTTCTTCGAGCGCATCGTTCACATTCTCTGCCTTCCAGCGGAGAATTTTATCAACATCGACTGCAGCTGCACTGTGAAGGAAGGCTGATGGCGCTTCCGGCCAACCCGCCAGCTGGACCGGCTTTCCCCCGTATTCCTGACCGTCATGCAGATAGGCGTACGATTCGTCGGCCGTGAAAGAGAGAATCGGATTCAGGATCCGGCAGAGGGAATCACAGATCCGGAAAAGAACGGTCTGCGAGGAGCGACGGCGGGCATCATTCGGTGCCAGCGTATACAAGCGGTCCTTGAGGATATCGTGGTAACTGGCCGACAAGGTCTGCGCACAGAAACGACTGATTTCCTGATAGACGCGGTGGAACGCGAAGCACTCATAGGCATCGTCCACAGTCTCAATCAATTCCGCGAGGCGGGCGAGAGCCCACTGATCGAGCGGATCCAGATCCTCGTCAGCGACAGTATTCGTCTTCGGATCGAAATCGTAGAGATTCCCGATCTGGAAGCGCAGGGTGTTGCGGACATTCCGATAGGTCTGGGAAACGTTTTTGAGAATTTCCCCCGAGACCGGAATGTCATTGCGATAATCCTCGGAGCTGATCCAGAGGCGGACGATGTCGGCGCCAAATTCCTGAACAAAGCTGTCCGCGGTCTGCGGTTTGCCATCGCTCTTGGAAATTTTCCGTCCATCCTGCCCGACGACAAACCCGTGGGTGAGAATTTTCTTATAGGGTGGCTGCCCATCGGCAATCATCCCTGTCCAAAGCGAAGACTGGAACCATCCGCGATGCTGATCGCTTCCCTCGATATAGAGGTCCGCCGGCCAGGACATGTCCCGCTGCTTCAGAACTGCACGGTGACTGCAGCCGGAATCGATCCAGACATCCAACGTATCGGTGCCGGGCCGCAGGGCCTCGGGACTCCATCCCTCAGGGAGGTCGATTCCTTCCAAGAGCTCGGAAGCCGAATGCTGGAACCAGAGACTGCACCCTTCGGATTCAACCTTATCGGCAAGGCCACGGATCACCGCGGGATCGATGAAGGCTTCCCCATCCTCATTGAAGAAGGCCGGGATCGGCACGCCCCAGGTCCGTTGGCGGCTGATGCACCAGTCGGGGCGGGATTCCACCGCACCACGGATGCGGTTCTCTCCCCAAGTCGGCTCCCACTTGACGGACCCGATCGCTTCGAGGGCTCTCTCGCGGAGTCCACCCTTGTCGAGCGAGACAAACCACTGGTCCATCGCCCGGAAAACGACCGGAGTCTTGGACCGCCAGCAATGAGGATAGGAGTGAACGTAGGGCTCTTTAGCGAGCAGCACGCCCTTCTCTTTTAAAATCTCCAAGACAGCACTGTTGGCCGGCGACTTTCCTTTTTTCTCAAGAACGGAGAGCCCGACCAGATCTGCTGGCACCCGACCATCATCGACGTAGCAGCCGTTGTCATCCAGCGGGCAATAAATCTCCAGGCCGTTCTGGAGGCCGGAAACATAGTCGTCGATCCCGTGCCCAGGAGCGGTGTGGACGCACCCCGTTCCGGTCGTGGCCGTGACATATTCAGCGGCGATGATGGGCGATGGGCGGTCGATAAATGGATGGCGAGCCTCGCGTCCGGCAAACTCGGCCCCGTCGATCGTTTCTTCAATCGAGTAATCGGTGAGAGCGCACTTCTCGGCAACCTCTTCGACGCGGGTTTCCGCGATCCAGTAAGCATGTCCTCCGGAGACGACCTTCGCGTAGCGGAGTCGAGGGTGCACCGCGACCGCCAGGTTGGCCGGCAAAGTCCAGGGGGTCGTCGTCCAGATCACTACCGATTCGGCCTCTCCCAGCGGGAATGCGACATAGATCGAGGGGCTCGTGTGCTCCTGGTATTCGATCTCCGCCTCCGCAAGAGCGGTCTGGCAGGGAATCGACCAATATACCGGCTTCTTGCTGCGGTAGACGAGATCGTTGGCGACAAACTCCGCAAAGGTCCGAAGGATAGCTGCCTCGTAATTCGGATTCATCGTCCGATACTCGTGCTCCCAATCGGCCTGAACCCCCAGGCGCTCAAACTGCCCGCGCTGTTTTTCGATAAAGCTCTTGCTGAACTCCTCGCACGCCTTGCGCATTTCGACCGGAGTCAACTCGCGACCCTCGTCCTTCATCTGGCGGGCGACCTTGTGCTCGATCGGCAGACCGTGGCAATCCCAGCCTGGGATGTAGGGGGAACGGCGGCCCTTCATCGACTGGAATCGGACGATCGTATCCTTCAGGATCTTGTTGAGGGCGGTGCCGATATGGACGTCTCCGTTGGTGAACGGAGGACCGTCGTGGAGAAGGAATTCTTCTTCGGAGGCGGCGTTCGACTCCTGCATCCTTCCGTACAAATCGATCTTTTTCCAGTGTTGGATTCGTTCCGGCTCACGCTTGACGAGACCAGCTCGCATGGGAAAGTCGGTTTTAGGAAGGTTTAGCGTATCTTTGAGGGAATTCACGGTCCACTTGGTTCGGGCGAAAGGCGCGAGAGTTTGGAGCTTTCGGGTTCGCAGTCAAGGTCGCGCTTTCGATAAGGGTCACATTCCGTCTTGCAGAATCTCTTGCTTTCATGGTCTGGCTCAGGAACGATGAGCCCTCTTTCTCACACATGACCACCTTATCTGCCGTCATCAACGTCGCCAACCTTCCCGGATTGGTTCTCGCCCTTATTATCATCGGAGGCCTCTGCTTCCTCATGGTAGGCGGAGACTGGCTTTGTCGCGGCTCCGCCAGTTTGGCGATCCGGCTGAACGTGGCTCCCGTGGTCGTCGGCCTCACCGTCGTCTCGATCGCCACCTCCACCCCGGAACTTTTTACCGCCCTCGTCGGAGTCGTCCGCGACCAGCCCGGCCTTGCGATCGGAAACGTCCTCGGCAGCAACGCGGCCAACATGGGGCTAATTCTCGGAGCGGCAGCCCTCATCACCCCCATCAGCGTCCACTACCGGTTGATCCGCTGGGAAATTCCCATTCTTCTTGGGGTCACCGTTCTTTTCGCCGTTCTGGTCTACCTCGGTTCGGGGATCACCCGGGTCGGAGGAATCATCCTCCTCTGCGTAACGGCGGGCTACCTCATCTTCATCGTTCAGACCTCGAAAGGCTCTCGGATTGAGAAAGAGATCGAAGAAGAGATCCCCTCACCGATCCAGAGCATCTGGCTCTGCGCCGGCCTAATTGTCGTCGGAACCTTTTTTCTTTGGCTCGGAGCCGACCTCTTGGTCGATGCGGCCACGGAATCTGCCCTCCGCATGGGAGTGAGCGAAACCCTCGTCGGGATCACCGTCGTCGCGATCGGCACCAGCCTCCCCGAGCTCGGAGCGACTATCGCAGCCGCCGTCCGCAAGCAGAGCGGTATCATCGTCGGCAATATCATCGGCTCGAATCTTTTTAATCTCATGCTGATTTGCGGAGTCGTCGGAACTGCGCTTCCCTTCCCGGTCGACCCAATGCTCATGCGACTCGAGATACCAATGCTGATCGTCTTCACCGGGATATTTGCCTGGTTTGTGGTCTCTCAGCGCAAAGTTTCCCGTATGGAAGGAGGGCTCCTCATCGCTCTCTACGCCGCCTTTATCATTTTCTCCAGTGTTTCGCAGACCGGCGGATTCGAGGCCGCGGCCAACGAAGTCGAATCTGCCATTGAAGCTCTTCCCTAATGACCCGGAAACTCTCTCTCCTATTCCTGCTACTGGCGGTCGCCGCTAGTCTCACCCAAACCTACGCCGAAGAGACCATCCCTCTCGAGGAAATCCAACCCGGCGATTCGGGAGAATGGAGAACCGTGGTTTCCGGATCGGAGGTCGAAAGCTTCCCGCTCACCGTCGTGGGCATTCTCGACTCCTTCGCGGGCGCGGGTGTCCCCGTCATCCTCTGTCGGGCCAGTGATTCGATCAATACCGCCACCGGACCCGTCTCCGGAATGAGCGGCAGCCCCGTCTACATCAAGGGCCGCCTAGCGGGAGCCTACGCCTACGGATTCCCATGGTCCAAGGATAAGACCCTCATCGGGGTCACGCCCATCGGAAAGATGGAGCCCCTCTTCAACTACCCCGACATCCCCTATCGCGACGCTCTCAACGCCCCCATCGCGAACTCGGAAACAACCGCGTCCCTCGGTCTTCCCAACAATTTTGCCTCCATCCGGACCAGCACGGAATCCACCACCTCGCCGCGTCCCCTTCCGATTCCCCTACTCGCCTCCGGGATCTCGGCGAAGACCCTCGATGCGATTCAGCCCTGGCTTGAAAAGAATAATCTCTTCGTCACGGCCGGCGCCGGAGGGCGCACCCAGAAAACCGACGCCGACTTCGAAGCGGGCTCCCCCCTCGCTGTAATTTTGGCCTCGGGGGATCTCACCCTCGGCGGGGTCGGCACGATCACCCGCCGCGAAGGAGACCGCGTCATCGCCTTTGGCCACCCGATGCTCAGCGCCGGCTCTGTGGAGCTTCCCATCGGCAGCGCGGAGGTCGTCGATGTCGTCTCGAGCTATCGCATTAGTTTTAAACTTTCCAATATCGGGGAAGTCGCCGGAACTCTCTGGCAAGACAGCACCACTGGAATCCAGGCTGAGCTGGGCCGGATCCCCTACATGATCCCGATCACGATCCATTCGGACGCTGCGATCAAGAATCCGATCGAGGGCAAGTTGGCGGAACACCGCGATCTCACTCCTTCGATGGCGCTCACCTATGCCGCCGAGGGAATCCTAACATCCCGCGAGGGACCCGACGAAGCAACCGTCCGCGGCCAGCTTTCTATCGATATCGACGGCTACGACGAGCCACTCGAGTTCTCCCGCGTCGGCGTTGGCTTCACTGGAGCCATCGATCTGCTCTTCACCTTTTCCGACTACCTCAACGCCGTAGTCAAAGGCTCTCAGGAATTCCCCCGCCTCAAAAATATCTCCTACGATTTCAAAACGGAGAACGAAGAAAAAAGGCAGCTTCTCCACAGCATCCGCCTCGAGAGCTCCCGCATTCAGGCCGACAAACCCGTCGAGCTGACCATCGTCACCCGCAAGCGAAACGGCGAGCTCGCCCACCACACCGTCGAAGTCCCCCTCCCCGACGCCCCCGACGGCTCCTCTTTTTCCCTATTCGTCGCCGATGCGGACACTCTGCGCTCCTTCGACCAGATTGCCACCTACAACCCGACCCGCTCCCTAGACCAACTCATCACGGAGCTACGGCAGATCAAGGACAACGGATCGATCTATGTGCAGCTCCTCCGCCCTTCTCCCGGCCTCCGCCTCGACGGACGCAACCTCGAGGAACTCCCACCGTCAGTCCTCCGACTTTATCAATCTTCACTTGAGAAACCCGGCGAAAAGATGCTCAGGGAAAGCATCGTCTGGGAAACCGCCATTCCCGTGCCGGGAGAATTCTCCGGCAGCTCCCGCATCCAATTTACCACGGAACCCTAAACCATGAAGCGAAGCTTTTTACTCTCCTTCCTCCTCTCATCGACCAGCCTCTTCGGCGTCAAGACTGACAGCCACGTCTTCGAGGGGTATCCGACACTCTCCGACGGAGAGCTGCAGGGAGTCGCCGTTCACTGGGACGGAGGCATCGGGGTCGGTCCCTCGCTCGACGAAGGCATCCGCCCACCCCAAGGAGCAGTTATTTGGGATCTCGCCCAAACGGAAGACGGATTCCTATACATCGCTACCGGCGGGCCCGGAGCCGTCTACAAGATGGAAATCGCGAGCGGCGAAATGAAGAAAGTTCTCGATCCGGACGAACCGCTTCTCCGCGCCATCCACGTCGACGCCGACGGAAACCTCTACGCGGGAACCTCTCCCGAAGGACGAGTCTACCGGGTCAATGCAGACGACGGATTTCCCGAAATCTACGCGGATCTTGAATCGCTCTACATCTGGTCGATCGAAGACGATCCGGAGAATGAAGGCGCTCTCCTGATCGCCGCTGGCGCCCCCGGGCGTATCTATCGCCTGCCGAAGGACTTCGCCCCAGGCGACGAGCCCGAGATCGTTCTGGATACGAACGCCGTCCACGTCTCGACCTTCGCCTTTTCTCCCGACGGGACACTCTACTACGCCACCGGCCCCGGAGGCCACCTTCTCCGAAAACGCTCTGGCGGAAAACCGGAAACTCTCGTCGAACTTGGACAGGGCGAAGTGCGGGAGATCTTCCCCAAAGACGACGGCAGCGTCCGCATCGCCGTCTATCGCTCCGACAGTTCCGACACGAGTTCCAGTTCCAACTCAAGCGACAATGATAGCGACAGCGCCTCCCCAGATGGACTGCCCTCGGGGATCTTCGACGTCGGCTCAGACGGTTTTGTCGAGATTCTCCTCGCGGGCTCCGACGAGAAAATCTTCTCAGCCACTCTTCTCGACAACGAGCTCCTCATCGGCAGTGACTCGCGGGGCCGAGTCTACCGTTTCCAGGATCGGTTCGACTGGAGCCTACTCGCCGAGAGCGAAGACGGCGGTGAAGTTTCAAAAATTGAAGCCATCGATGACAAGAATGCCTGGGTCGCCACCAGCAATCCCGCCACCATTCATCGTCTCAGCTACGACCCGACCGCCAAGGGCGTCTTCATCAGCGAAGTTTACGACGCGGGCCAGAAAGTTCGCTGGGGAACTCTGATTCCCGTCGGCATTCAGCTGGATTCCATCCAGTGGGAAACCCGCACGGGCAACCGGAGCCGACCCGACGATTCGTGGAGCGAGTGGGAGGCACTGAAAGAACAAAAAGTCGCCAGCCAACCCGGACGGTTCTTTCAATATCGGGCCAACTTCGAAACTCCCGAGGCAGTCGTGAGACGCATCGAACTCTTCTACCAACTTCCCAACGAAGCCCCGATTTTCCGACGAGTGGAGGGCATTCCCCTTCGACTCGAAAGCCTTCCCATGCCGCCACAAGCTCCCCCGAGATCAACCCTACCACAACTCTTTAGCCAAAACGACAACGACAAGTCCTCCCCTTCAATGCCACAGCCATTTGTCATCCATGAAGACAGCGGCTGGCTCTCGATCGTCTGGGAGGCAGTCGACCCGAATGACGACGAGCTGCGCTACCGCGTCTATCTTCGTCGGCTCGACCAAGAGGACTGGTTCCTCCTCGCCGAAGACCTCAAGGATCCCTTTTTCTCGCTCAACATCGCCGGATTCGATCCTGGATTTTACGAGCCCCGCATTCAGGCCAGCGATCGGATGAGCAATCCCCCCAACCTCGCCAAGACATCCGAGACGCGTGGCAACTTGATCCTCATCGACAACCAACCGCCGACGATCATCCCGCCCACTCCCGAAAATCCTCTGCAGTTTACCGTCTCGGACAACTTCAGCATTATCTCGTCGGTCACCTTCCGCCTCGAAGGCTCGGAATCCCGGGCGCTCCTTCCCACCGACGGTATTTTCGACAGTAAGAAGAAAACATTCAAACTCCCCGAGGAAGCCCAAGAGCCAGGCGCCACCCTCCATATCGAAGCCGCCGACGCCCGTGGCAATCGTGCAGCTTGGACCGGACTGGTCACTGCCCCCGAGAAAACCGATTCCGCATCGGATGAGGAACCGAAGCCTGAATCCTCGCCCGCGAGCTAAAACACAGATTTCGGCCGTAATAAAAATACCGCTACCGGCCGCACAGCAGACCTAGTCCATGGACATCCACGGTTTCGTTTACTTCACGACGATCCTTCTCGGGATCGCGGTATTGGCGATCTCCTTCACCTCTCATATCGGGTTTGGGGCAATCATCGGCTTCATCGCAGCGGGGATTTTCGTCGGACCCTCCGTCCTCTCCATTAGCTCGGAAGGGAGCGAGCTCCGGGAATTCGCCGAACTCGGCGTCGTACTCCTCCTCTTCACCATTGGCCTCGAAATGCAGCCACGAAAACTCTGGTCCATGCGAAGGCTCGTTTTCGGACTGGGGGCCATGCAGGTCGTCATCACGGGGCTAGCGCTCGCAGGCGTTCTGGGAGCCGTTGGATCTCCGTGGAATGCCGCTCTCATCGGGGGAATGGGACTCGCCCTTTCCTCGACCGCCTTTGTCCTGCCCATTCTCGGCGAAAAGGGTGAGTTGCAATCTCCTCACGGAAGAGCTGCCTTCGGCGTATTGCTGTTTCAGGATCTCGCGATCGTCCCGCTGCTTGCGATCGTCCCCCTCATCGCATCGAGAAGCCACACCACCTCATCGGAAAGCGGTGAAGAAATCCTTTTCGCAGTCGGCGAGGCAACGATGGCCCTCCTCTTCCTCGTCTTTACCGCCCGCTATATCATCCCGCGACTTCTGGGTCTTCTCACCCGGCATCGCAACCGCAAAGCTTTCGCCGGCCTCGTCATGTTTTCGGTTTTTGGGAGTGCCTATCTCATGGATTCGGTAGGTCTCTCCATGGCCTTAGGCACGTTTCTCCTCGGCATGCTCCTCTCCGCCTCAGAATACCGCCACCAGATTGAGGCCATCGTCGATCCCTTCAAAGGATTTCTTCTCGCCCTCTTCTTCATCGCCGTTGGGATGTCGATGGACATCAACCTCTTTTTTGAGGATCCGGTCGGGATCGTCGCTGTCGCCCTACTATTGATCGCTGGGAAGATATTGGTGCTTTTCTTCATCTCCTTGATTCTCGGTCAGGGTCGGGCGGTCTCTGCTCGCGTCGCGATTCTCCTGGGGCAATCGGGAGAGTTTGGATTCGTCCTTTTCGGGGCGGCATTTGCTCATGGGCTTATGCTCGACGCCGGATTTAACCGGGCAGTCTTGATTATCTCGCTAACAATGGTACTCACCCCGTTTCTCGCGCGGATTTCCAACTGGGCCGGAATCAAGCTTACTCCGGAGTTGGTGGGGCCCAACCTATCGAAGGAGCACCGCGAGGCAGTCCCGCCTGAGGAGACAAACCATGTCATTCTCGCCGGGTACGGTCGAGTCGGCACCACGATCGGCCGGATGCTCACCGAGGCAAAGATTCCCTTCATCGCCTTCGACCTCGATCCGATGCGAGTCCAGCGGGCCCGCGAAAAGGGGCTCAATGTCTTCTACGGCGACGTCGGGGACGAGCTAGTGCTCTCCTCGGGCGGAATCGGCAAGGCGAGCTGCATGGTCATCACCGCCCAAGACTCCCATTCTACCGAAAAGATACTCGAAGCGGTTCACAATACCTACAAAGACCTCCGAGTTTTCGCCCGCGCCCGCTTTCTCTCCGAAGCCGACGAGTTCGTGAAGGCCGGAGCCACCTTGGCCATCCCCGACACTCTCGAATCCAGCTTGCGCCTCGGGGAGATCGTCCTGGAAGCGGCTGGATCCCCTCCCGACGAAGCCAGCCGCATCTCCAAGTTCTTCCGTGACAACGGATACAGCGCCCTTCGCGCGAACCCCAGCGTGAAGCACGGCCCTTTTTTCGGAAAATAGACCGAGGCTTGGCCCCCGAGCCCGAAAGGCACCCGCTTCTTTCAAGACACAAAAAAAGCCACCCGATTCCGACAGGCCGGAAACGGGTGGCTGGAAAAATCAAAATTTAGCTCTTCAGGAAGCTGCGGAGCATCCAGCAGGTCTTTTCGTGGACCTGAATCCGAGCGATCATCATATCCTCGGTCTCCTTGTCATCGGCTTCAGCGGCGGCATCCCGGGCCTCACCTGCGTGGCGAATGAGGATCTCGTTCAGATTGACGAGGCTCTCGACCATTTTCTTGGAACCGGCGTCTTCTTCCAGCTCTTGAAAACCGGCCATGCGAGCGAGCGACGAAAGTCCTCCGGGCGAATAGGCGCCTAATGCGCGGATCCGCTCCGCGATATCGTCAATCGCCGAGAAGAGCTCGGTGTATTGCTCTTCGAAAGCGTTATGGAGCGCGAAGAAATTCGGACCTTCGACATTCCAGTGGCAGAGGTGGGTATGCCCCATAAGAGCATAGCTATCCGCTACAACCTGCCGGAGTGCGTCAACTACTTGGGTTTTTGTCTGCGTGTGAGTATCCATAGGAATTCAGTATAGGAGAGCCTCGCCTCAGTGCAAGGGCGAGAGGGGAATAGAAAGGTTTTGCATGGATCGATTTCGAAGCCAACTGTAGTCGGCATGAGCAATAATCCCGCACCGGAGGGCGGCCAAAGCCGTCAGATCAACCTCCAGGATCTCGTCAACCAGTTTATGGGCGGCCTGCAAAGGCATTTCGACATGCTGGCCTTCAACCTCGCCTCGCGCGAAAAAGCCTCGGAGGAGGACTATGACCGGATCTCCAAATCGGTCTACATCATGCCAGCGTCCCGGGCGCATCAGAATTTTGAGCAGACCCAGGCCTACGCCCGCGACCTGCTCATCCGGCAGGTCGTCGGGGATTCCATGAACCTGGCCGTCACCTGCCTCAACAATTCCCACCTCTTCCTTGCCCTCGGCAAGGCGCACCACGACCTAGACGGCGACCAACAGCAGATCCAGCAACAGGCCCAAGAGTCCCAGAAGACTTTTGTCCAGGCTCCGCTCGACCAGAAATTCGACCGACTGGAGAAGGACTACGATATTCGCTGCGACCTCGAGGACAGCCTCATCTCGCTCGGATTCATCGCCCAGGGCTTCATGCGTCAGAAGACCCAAGTCGAAGCCTCCCAGACGGACGATAATGGAGAGCTGGTTGTGGAATTGAAGGCCGTCGACCCCGAATCTATCATCGACAAGGACCTCGCGCCGATCCAGCCCTCCATGATTGAAGAACGGAAGGTCTTCCGGGAAGGCGATAAGATCTTCTTCACCGACCGCGAGCTCCAGCTCATCTTGGTGACAGTCGGCTCCTTCGCCCAAAAACTCTTCCATTCCGTCGCCCAATACGCCCAGCGGATGAAGAAGGAATAACGGCCCGATCCGATGGAGAGACTCTTCGTCGCAATCGGCCTACCCGATTACGTCAATCAGGCCTTGGCGGCTCTCCAGGAGCCAACCCGAGGAATCCGCTGGTCTCTGCCGGAGAATTATCACCTGACCCTCTTCTTCCTCGGTGAGGTAGATCCTTTGCACACCCCGGCGATTCGTGCGGCCATTCGACAGATCCAAGTCCACTCCTTCATCCTTCCGATCGGAGGAGTCGGGCATTTCCCGCCCCGTGGGCAACCGAGTGTCCTCTGGGCGGGAATTGGCAGCGGACACCCTCACCTTTTCCAACTTCAGCATCATCTGACGGACCTACTCTTCAATCTTGGGTTCGATCCGGGCGACCGCGCGTGGAAGCCCCACATCACTCTTGCCCGCTGCAGTGGAGTCTCCCCCGAGACTGTCCGCCAGTTCGAGAAAAGGCACGCCGAGTTCGAGACCGCTCCAGCCCGTGTCGATCAGTTCAGTCTGCTCTCCTCCGAACGGCGGGGGCCACGGCATTTTTATTCCGTGGTCGAGTCGTTTCCGCTTCTCAGCGAGTAGCGCCGATCAATCGCCAAGGAGGCGGTAGGCATCCCGGGCGATTTCCCCTTCTTCATCGGTCGGAATCACCAAGATCTCGATCTTCGCATTAGCCGCACCAATCAAGCCCTCGACTCCGCGAATGTTCTGATTGCGGTCCGGATCGATTTCGACGCCTAGCTCCGACAACCGCTCGGTGCTCTTGGCCCGGATGTTCGAGCCATACTCACCGATCCCTCCCGTGAAGACAATTCCGTCACAACCGTTCAAAACGGCGAGGAAGCTGCCGATATATTTACGGATGCGATAGCAAAAGACATCAATTGCCAACTGGGCAGATTCGCTACCTTCGGCAGCGTGCTTCTCCAACTCTCGCATGTCATTGGAAATACCGGACAAACCAAGAAGCCCGGACTCCCGATTAATGAGTCGGTCGATGTCTTCGAAGGACCATCCAGATCGACCTAGATGCAAAAGAATCGCCGGATCAAGATCACCACTTCTCGTTCCCATTACCATTCCTTCTAACGGCGTTAGGCCCATCGAAGTGTCGAGACAGCGGCCATTTTCAATCGCCGCCATTGAGCATCCATTTCCCAGGTGACAGGTAATCCAACGGCTCGCCAAAGGGTCTTTTCCGGTGAGCTCAGCCGCGCGTCGCGCCACAAAGCGATGCGACGTTCCGTGAAATCCATAACGCCGAATTTTCTCCTCCTTGTAGAGTTTCTCCGGCAGAGCGTAGCGATAGGCTTCAGCAGGTATCGTCTGGTGAAAGGCCGTATCGAAGCAGACCACTTGAGGACGTTCGGGAGCGATCGCGCGGGCGGCCTCGATCCCGATCAGATTCGGGGGATTGTGAAGGGGAGCGAGATCGCTGCAGGCGCGAATCCCCTCCATCACCTGATCATCAACCACAACACTATCTGAGTATTTCTCGCCCCCGTGCACGACCCGGTGACCAAATCCGTCTATCTCCGACAGATCCGATACCGCTCCTTTCTCATCATCCGCAAGGAAGGCTAGAATTGATTGCAACGCCTCCTGATGATCTTTCGCGGAAACATCTGCATCAATCTTTCCCCGAACCGTCTCCTGATGCCCTTTTGGCTTTTCCTCTCCGATTCGCTCGATCAGCCCCGTGGCGTGGACTTCTCTCTCCGGCATGGAAATGAGCTTGTACTTTACAGAAGAACTTCCGCAGTTGATCACCAGTATATTCATGTGACGATTGGCCATTTCTCTTCACCATGTAAATTACACGCCAATCGAGCCAGACGTTTTTTGCAAAACCTGTGAAACCTAGTCGGTCAGAGGCAGAGAAGGCTCAAATCCCAGGCGATCCCCGGCTAGGGAAACCGTCCCCGGATTTGCATAGGCAGCAAAAGCAATCATGGCCGCATTGTCCCCCGTGACCTTCGGCTCGGCCACTAGTCCCGGCAATCGAGTCTTCCCCGCCAATGCAGAAAAGCGTTCTCGCAGGGCCTTGTTGTTGGCCACCCCGCCGGACAAGCCCAGGCTCCGGATTCCACTTTCCGACTTCAGCACCTGCCTCATTTTCCGTACTAACGCGTCCACTACCGCTTCTTGATAGGAAGCACAGAGATTCCCGAACGAGTCCCGGATCTCCTCAGGAGCCATCTTTTCCAATCGGTAACGCAAACTGGTCTTCAAGCCGCTGAAACTGAAGGCGCGCTCCTTGGGATCCGCAAAGGCCCGTGGAAAACGAAAGGCACTGACGTCACCGCCCTCCGCCCGGCGTTCAATCTCCGGGCCACCCGGATACGGGAGTCCCATCAATTTTGCACCCTTATCCAAAGCCTCTCCGGCCGCATCATCACGGGTCTCCGCCAGAATCTCGATTGAGCGGTCCCGCTCCAACCGAAACAGGATGGTATTTCCGCCGCTGACAAGGAGTCCGAGGTGAGGAAGCAGATTCGCCAGTCGCTCCTCAAACGAATCCGGGTCCTCCGCGTGAACGGGGATAAAGGGTGACCAAGCGTGGCCCGCGAGATGATTCACTCCGACCAAGGGACAGTCATGATACAGCGAAAACCCCTTGGCCGCGGCAATCCCGATAGCGAGGCAACCTGCAAGCCCAGGACCCCGGGTGACTGCCACTTGATCAATCGAAGCGAAGTCCACCTTTTCTCGCAGGGATTCGAAGAGCCGGGGAAAATGTTCGAGGTGCTCACGGGCAGCCAGATCCGGCACCACACCTCCAAACTCACGATGCAGCACCAGCTGGCTGTGAATCAGCGAACACTCTAGCCCTTTCGCAGGATCAAAGAGGGCCAAAGCCGACTCGTCACACGAACTTTCGACTCCGAGAATCATGACTCTCCTTCGTCGATCTCGGCTTCCGAATTCATTTCCGACCGCAACAACTCGATCGCTTTCTCCAAGGCCTCGTCGGGGATGGGGGAAAACCCGAACTTATCTTCGAAGGCCTCATCGGACAATCCGAAGTCGTGCTGGGATTGAATGGAAAGGCGCAATATGTCTTCTTCGTCGATTTCGACCAACTCATCCGGTTCGAGTCCCACCCCTTCGATGGCTCTCCCGTCCGGGAGGATGTAACGGGCTGTGGTCATCGAAACTCCGTCGCCACCACTGAACTGATACACCGATTGGACCGATCCCTTACCATAGGAAACTTCACCGACCACCTTGGCTCTCCCCAAAGCCTGCAAGACTCCAGCCATAATCTCCGAAGCGGAGGCGCTGAAGCGGTTTTGCAACAGGACGACGGGGAGATCCTCCGGAACCATCGCCGGCTGCTCGGTATAAAACTCTTCAATCACTCCGAGGCCGCGACCGCGCACGGTGAGAAATTCCACGCCCGCCGGGACAAATAATTCAATATTGCCACGAGCCGCGTCGAGCAAACCACCCGGGTTGTTGCGCAGATCGATGACGAGGCCTTCCATGCCCTCACTGAGCAGCCCTTGAATCGCCTGTTCCAATTCGACCGCCGTTCGTTGCCCAAAAACTCCTACGGAGAGATAACCGATGTGATCCGGAAGCATTTCAATGTCCCGCACACTTTCAAAGGAAAGGAGTCGACGCTCGATCGTCTTCTGAATCACATCTTCCTCGCCAGCACGCCGAACCCCGACCTCGACTTCCGTTCCCGCCTCGCCACGCAGTTGATTCACGATCTCCCCTACACCGGCTTCCTCAACGTCCTCTCCATCGACCTCGACAATCCAGTCCCCGGGCAGGATCCCGGCTTCGCGAGCCGCTCCGTCAGGATTCAGGTCCATGACGAAGACCCGGCCATCAATCTCGCGGACCTCTGCCCCGATGCCCGCATAGGATTGCCGGGTCGGGATCGAGTAATCCTCAAATTCATTTCCCGAGAGATAGGTCGAGTAGGAATCGAGCCCCCCAATCAGGCCGTGCAGGGCATTGTCCCCGAGCTGATCAAAGCCCGACTTGTCCTCGCTTACATAGCTTTCCTCCGCGAGAAGCATCACGTAGCCGACTTTCCCCATGTTTCGCCAAAAAGACAGGGTAAAGACCCCATCCAAGTGTGGTGCGCGTAGATACAGGAAGGTCAGCTGACCGATCACAAAGACCAGCAGAAAGATTACGATGATTTTTCGGAAGCGCACAGAGAGAGTCTTAGAGCAAAATAAGGTGAGGGCAAATCCCCCTCTCATCAACGTCGGGATGCATGAATGATCAGACCGCCTAAATCACTTGGCGCAATAAATCTCCCACTTCTGCGAACCAATCCCGAACCGGTTGTTCGAGCCAGAGAACATAGAGGCCAATCGCCGCGCAGAGCATCGGCCCAAAGGGCACCGCAGTGCCGAATCCAATCGGCCCTTCTTCACCATCGTCCTCGCCGACCGGCGTTTCTTCACCAGGCTCTGATTTTTCGGCAGCCGGAACCTGGGGTGCCTCCCCTTTCATTCGCTGCCAAATCAAGATGGGTAGCAGGAGGACCGTTCCGATCAAGGCCCCTGCAAAGAGTGAAAACACCGCGCCCTGCCAACCGCAAAAAGCCCCGAAGCATCCAGCCAACTTCACATCCCCCTGGCCCAGTGCCTCCTTGCGGAATACGATTTCCGCCAAGGCTCCGAACCAATAAAGAACCGAGGACCCCACCAAGGCACCCACGACTGCGGAGGAAATCCCCGAGAAAGTCGCAATCCCCCCCGGGTTCGCGAACCCGTGCATTTCCGGCACCAAAGCCGATAGAAAAACGCCGAGGAACATTCCGCCGACCGAAAAGCGGTCGGGGATGATAAAATGGTCCAAGTCGATGAATACCGCGGGAACCAGCAATGCGAAGAACGCCCAATAGCAGAGAGCCACCGGAATCGGCTGACTCATCCATGCCAACAGGAACAGGAGGGCAGTCAGGAACTCAACAAACGGATAGCGGATGCTGAATTTGCGCCCGCAGCAGCGAGCCTTTCCGCGAAGGAGAAGCCAACTGAGAATCGGGATATTGTCATACCAGGCAATTGGCTTCCCGCATGCGCAACGGGAGCCAGGGAAGACGACAGACTTCCCCTCCGGAATGCGATAGATGCAAACGTTGAGAAAACTCCCGACGATGGATCCAAAAACGAAGGCGAGAATCCAACCAAACCAGGGGAAGCTTTCAAAGACTTGGGCAGCTGCAGACATCCCTCAGTCTTTACCGCGGGACCGCCGCTGCGGTCGATGCCAAAAACCGACCGCCGCCCACCCGACCGGCGCAGAGATTCCTCCGCCGGTCGAGCAGAACGCGTCAAAGCGCCTTAGTAAATTACCTTGTTGAGCGGATACTCGATGATCCCCTCGGCTCCGGCATCCTTCAGCTGCGGAATGATTTCACGCACCACCTTCTCGTCGAGAATGGTCTCCACCGCGACCCAATCGTCGGCAGTCAGCGGCGAAATTGTCGGCTGGCGCAGGGAAGGAAGGTCTTTGAGAAGTGCTTCCAAGCGCGAGCGCTCGATGTTCAACTTCAGGCCCACTTTGTTCTGGGCTTCCAGAGCGGAGGTCAGCAGAAGCGCGATGTCTTCGATCTTCTTGCGCTTTACCGGATCTTCCCAAGCCGTCTTGTTGGCGATGAGCTTCGTATTCGTGTAAAGGAGAGTGTCGACGATGCGCAACTTGTTGGCCCGCAGCGAGCTACCAGTCTCGGTAAGATCAACAATCGCATCGACCAAATCCGGAACCTTGACCTCGGTGGCACCCCAGGAGAATTCCACATCCGCGGTCACACCGTGTTTCTCGAGAAACTTACGGGTCATCCCCACCACCTCGGTAGCGATGCGCTTGCCTTCCAGATCCTTGACCGTGTGGATATCGGACGCCTCCGGCACCGCGAGCACCCAGCGGGAGCGGACCGTCGAGGCCTTGCTGTAAATCAGGTCACAGACTTCGACGATGTCCGAACCGTTTTCCTCGATCCAGTCGAGACCGGTAAGACCACAATCGAAGAACCCATGCTCCACATAACGGCTTACCTCCTGGGCCCGGACAAAGCTGCCTTCGAGTTCCGGATCATCAATCGACGGACGATAGGATCGGGAGCTGACCTGGATACGGAATCCAGCCATTCCGAAAAGGCGGATGGTCGCGTCCTGAAGACTTCCTTTTGGAAGCCCCAGGTTGAGGACGGGTTTTGTTTCGCTCATCCTCCCAGCATAAGACTCCCAGCCCTGACTCAAGAGAAAATCAGTATCTTATTGTAAAAACCGCTGGACGGTTGTAAAAATCGCTCGCTTTTAACGATCATCTATCACCAAATTGAAACTTATTCGCATTTAGACGCGCCTCATGGACACCACTTCGAAACCCCTTATCTTGATCGTTGAAGACGACGAGGACATTGCCAATGTCACCGCCGAACATCTCGTGGAAGCGGGAATGCATGCGCAAATTTTCAACCGGGTCACGAAAGCGGAAGAGTATCTCAAAAAGAATCACGTCAACCTCGTCCTCCTCGACATCAACCTCCCGGACGCCGACGGCTTCACACTTTTGGACAGCATTCGAAGTAGTGAAACACAGGTACCAGTGATTTTTGTGACGGGTGCGAATTCTGAAACCACCAAAGTCCGCGGACTGGATGTGGGAGCCGACGACTACGTCACCAAACCTTTCAGCGCCAGCGAGCTCGTTGCCCGCATTCGGGCTGTCCTTCGACGCACTGACACCCGGCACGACCTGAACCTGACTCCGAACTTTACGGTATCGGACAAACCCTTCGACTTCCTTGGCGCCACGATTAACGGCGCACGGATGGAAATCATCTTTCCCGATCAGGAGAAGGAAACTCTCGGCCGCAAGGAACTCGGTATTCTTGCCCACCTCGTAGAGAACAAAGGGAAAATTATTCCCCGCAAAAGCATGATCCACGCCGTCTGGGGACCACACGCCAATGTGAAAAGTCGCTCGCTGGATCAATACATCGTGAAAGTCCGTGACCTCCTCAAGCGTCACGGTTGCGACGATGGACCCTTCCGCACCGTTCACGGCGTCGGCTTCATCTACGATCCCGACGGCGAGAATCCCGCGTAAGGTTCGCCTTCGCTAAGCGCCAAAGCGCTTTTCCACCTCGGCTGCGGTGGACTTCATCTCCATCTCGGAGAAAAATTCCTTCAGCCCCTCGACATCGGCTTCAACAGGATCGAGGGAGACCGGATGCGTCTCGGTCAACCGGGTCAGTTTCTGGTTACGGAGTAGATTTTCTTTCTCTTCGCCCACTTTGGCTTGAAACCGCGGCGGCTTGAGGCGACCGGAATTCTGAATGATCCCTTCCAAAGTTCCGTAAGAGCGGAGCCAGTTCGAAGCCGTCTTCGGCCCGACTCCGGCCAACCCCGGGATATTGTCCGAATTGTCCCCGACGAGAGCCAAGTAGTCGGCAATCTGATCTGGCCGCACCCCAAATTTTTCCTGAACGGCCGCCTCATCCAGAGTCCGCCAGCCCAATCGCGGATTGGCAGTCGGCGGCGGTAGCAGCTGGGCAACCTTCCCCCCAACGCATTGGGCAAGATCCTTATCCGCACTGACGATCAGCGACTCTTCTCCCTTCTCAGAAAGACTTCGCGCGGCCGAGGCGATGAGATCATCCGCCTCCACGCCACTGGATTCGATCACCTCGATCCCCATCAACCGGGTCACGCGACGGATCTCCGGAAACTGCTGCCGCAAGGCCTCGGGCATCTCCGTCCGGTTGGCTTTATACTCCGGCAAGAGCGCCTCACGCTCACGATCCCCGTGGAGATCGAAAAAGGCGATCACTCCCGCTTCGGGGTAAAGGTCCCTCAACCGCCAGATCGTCTTCACCCACCCGTGCAAAGCATTGGTCGGAAACCCATCCGCACGCGTCAGCTCCGGAACGGCGTAAAAGCTGCGAAAGGCCAAATTGAATCCATCGAGAAGGAGAGTCTTACCCATAGCCCCAAACCATGCCTGAACTTAGGCACCGAGGGCGACCGGAAAATCCATACACTATAGATCTGTTCTCTTTATATTGACATCGTAAGAATTCGGCTCTCTCGCCCAATAATGAGACGCCATGGAGATACCTAGATCCTAGCCCCTTGACAGCGCGGGCGCAGGGATCACTCTGTTTGCTGTGACTGCTGCAAAACGCTCTACGGAAACCACTCGGCATCAATCTTTTGAAGATGGGGAACGACGATTCCTCTACCTTCTCTTCAAACGAATCCGGGGGGCCAAGCGGCAGTTTTTTCTCCACTCGGACATCCAGGATCTGATCTCCGAGGTCTCCTCCGAAGCGGGAGATGACTTGCCCGAAGGCAGTCAACTCCTCGCCAACCTAAAAGGAGTCATGAGTGCAGCCCACCGGGATCCTTGGCTCGTCGTCGAGTTTCGGCAATCGATCGGACGTTGGTATCATGGCCGCTTCCACCTCGACGACCTTTCCTTCGAGGAGATTCCCGTCAACGACTTCCTCGCCTTCCGCGAGAGCCTCGTCTGCGACAATGGATCTGCAGACGAGTGGCCGATCGAGTTCAACGCCCAGCCATTTCTGCACGATGTCCCGATCATGCGGGAAAAGCGGCAGATTGGGCGGGGTGTCGAATACCTGAACCGAACTCTGTCCCACCGGCTGTTCTCCAGTGCCGAGAAACGAGTCCAAACTCTCTTCGACTTTCTGCAAATCCACCACCACCGCGGACGGCAATTGATGCTTTCGGACCGAATCCAAACTCCGGCCGAACTGCAGCAAGCGATTGAGGGGGCAGAGGAGTTTCTGGCCGACCAACCCGACGACAAGCTTTGGAAAGACATCCGGGCCGAACTCAATTCACTGGGACTTGAAGTTGGATGGGGCGATACCGTTGCCCGGGTTCGTGAGACCGTGAACCTGCTCTCCGAGATCATCGATTCCCCGAACCCGTCCGACATTGAAGAGTTCCTCGGGCGAATTCCGATGATCTTTAGCGTGGTGATTTTCAGTCCGCACGGCTACTTCGGCCAATCCAATGTTCTCGGCCTACCCGACACCGGAGGCCAAGTCGTCTATATTCTCGACCAAGTCAGGGCTCTGGAAAAAGAGATGCGCGAACGGCTGGAAAGCCAGGGGCTGGACACGGAACCCGACATTCTCGTCGTTACGAGACAGATTCCCGACGCCAAAGAAACCGGCTGCGATGTGAAGGAAGAAAGCATTAACGGCACCCGGAATGCCCGCATCATTCGCGTTCCTTTCACCGAAGAGAGCGGTGAAGTCGTTCCGCAGTGGATTTCCCGCTTTAAAGTATGGCCCTACCTTGAGCGCTTTACCATCGATTCCGAGCGTGCCATTCTAGCGGAACTGGGCAATAAGCCTGACCTCATCATTGGCAATTATTCCGACGGCAACCTGGTAGCCACTCTCCTCGCTGAGCGTCTCGGAGTGACCCAGTGCAACATTGCTCACGCCCTCGAGAAGACCAAATACCTCTTCTCCGACCTTTATTGGAAGGAAAACGAAGAGGATTACCATTTCTCCGCGCACTTCACGGCCGATCTCCTGGCCATGAACGCCGCTGATTTCATCATCACTTCCACCTATCAGGAGATCGCCGGAAACGCTTCCAGCGTAGGCCAATACGAGTCGTATTCCTCCTTCACCATGCCCGGCCTCTTCCGGGTTCCCAAGGGAATCGACGTCTTCGATCCCAAGTTCAACATCGTCTCGCCCGGAGCCGATGAGGAAGTCTATTTCCCCCACACCGATCAAGAAAACCGTATCACCGGTCTCAAAAAGGAAATCGACACCCTCCTTTTCGGAGATTTCCCGGGAGCCGTCTCGCAATTCAAGGATCCCGACAAACCGATTATCTTCCTCATGTCGCGCCTCGACAAAGTGAAGAACGTAACGGGCTTCGTGGAATGGTACGCCAAAAACGATCGACTCCGGGAACTGGCAAACGTCTTCGTCATTGGCGGCAACACCGATTTCGACCAATCGAGCGACAGCGAGGAAAAGGAACAGATCCGGATCCTCTACGACCTGATCGAGCGCCACAACCTCCGCGGACAACTCCGGTGGGTTCCCAAGCAATCGGATAAGGTCTTCAACGGCGAACTCTACCGCGTCCTCGCCGACCGAAAAGGCGTCTTCGTCCAACCCGCCCTCTTCGAAGCCTTTGGCCTGACCGTCATCGAAGCCATGACCTCCGGCCTCCCCACCTTCGCCACCATCTTCGGCGGCCCTCTCGAGATCATTGAAGACGGAAAAAGCGGCTTTCACATCGATCCCAATCACGGCGAAGATGTCGCCGAAAAACTCGCCGACTTCTTCGCCCGCTGCCAAGAGGATCCCGACCATTGGAATCAAGTTTCGCAGGGAGGAATCGAGCGCGTCGAAGCCCACTATACTTGGCGACTCTATGCATCCCGCCTCATGTCCCTCTCCCGAATCTACGGATTTTGGAAATTCGTGAGCAACTTGGACCGAGCCCGTTCCCGCGCATACGAACAACTCTTCTATCGCAGCGTCTTCCGCCCCATTGTCGATAAGATGAGCTAGTGAGGGCTTCGCCACCCAGCGAAGTAAAGTCGCAAAACGCTTATAATTAGCTAATTACAGAATTATCTCACACGGATTTATCTGCGTCTAAAAAAAGACTCCTGCCCTGACATCTTCCCACGCCTCTGATCGGATTTCCGCGAAAAATGAGACCTCCCATTTTTCGTCAACCATTTTAGAACAGAGGTATTGAATCTCTCCGAATCGGTTTGGCTGGACCTCATGAGCGCAATCTCCAGACTCGACGGTTCTCCATCGATTCTCTGTCCAACGAAGAAACCTTCCATGATTCCAAACATTCTTGCTGAACGCTACGCATCCTCCGAAATGCGGGACATCTGGTCCCCCAGTGGAAAAGTTCGCTACGAACGTGAACTTTGGATTGCGGTCCTTAAGGCTCAAGACGAGCTCGGCCTGTCGGTTTCCCCGGGGGCGATTGAGGCCTATGAGAAGGTGATTGATCAGATTGACTTGGAGTCTATCCGCAAACGGGAGGCGGAGAGCCGCCACGACGTGAAGGCTCGGATTGAGGAATTCTGTGGCTTGGCGGGCTTTGAAGAAATTCACCGGGGAATGACGAGTCGGGACCTGACCGAGAATGTGGAACAGCTGCAAGTGGCCCGCTCCCTCGAGGTGGTTCAGAAAAAGACGGCTGCCACTCTGGCTCAAATCGCAGCCAAGGCGGAAGAATTTGTCGGCCAGGTATTTCCGGGGCGCACCCATAACGTCCCGGCGCAGCCGACGACTTTCGGCAAGCGTCTGGCCATGTATGGGGAGGAGCTCCTTCACGCGGCACAAACTTTCTCTCGGATCGCAGCCTCCTACCCCGTTCGCGGGATCAAGGGTGCGGTTGGGACTCAGCTGGATTTAAAAACTCTCTTCAGCGACGAGAAGGTCAAGGTGGACCAGCTCGAGGCGAGCGTCCTGAAACACCTCGGGTTTTCAAAATCCCTCCATGCGGTCGGCCAGGTCTACCCCCGCAGCCTCGATCATGAGGTCATCGCTGGCCTCGTCGGGATTGCTTCCGGACCCTCTAATCTCGCGCGCAGCCTCCGTTTAATGGCTGGCCACGAAACCGCTTCCGAAGGGTTTGCTCCCGGACAGACAGGCTCCTCTGCAATGCCACACAAGATGAATTCCCGTTCCTGCGAACGAGTGAACGGTTTCCTCGTCCTTCTTCGCGGTTACGAGACCATGGCAGCCGGTTTGGCCGGAGACCAATGGCATGAAGGCGATGTGTCCTGCTCGGTCGTTCGCCGCGTTGCCCTCCCGGACGCCTTTTTCTCTATCGACGGACTCTTCGAGACCTTCCTCACCGTCCTCGGACAAATGGAAGTCTACCCAGCGGTCATCGCGCGGGAGAACGCCGCCTACTTCCCCTTCCTCAGCTCCACGACTCTTCTGATGGAAGCAGTCCGGACCGGAACCGGGCGCGAAACCGCCCACAAGGCGATCAAGAAACACGCGATCTCTACGGTCAAGGATCTGCGCAGCGGCGAGATTACTCAAAACAACTTTGCCGAACGCCTCGGTGCGGACTCCGACTTCCCGCTCGATACCGCTGACATTGAGAAGGTGATCACGGGTGCCGCCGATTTGATCGGCCTGGCCAAGGAGCAAGTCGGCGATTTCTCGACGCAGGTGAATGAGTTCCTCCGCCCGCTCAACCCAGAGTGGAAAGACTACCGTCCGGGCCAGATTCTCTGAGGCGCTGGAGTTTTCCGCGCCGCAAAGAACTTAAGCAGGGTTTCCCGTTCGAACCCAACCCCTCCGCTTCCGATGGAAGCACCTCCCCTGCGAGCAAGGGAGGAGTTGGTGAACTGGCGTCCGAGACCGGACGATCCCCAACTGGAGGAATCTGACGCTCGATCCAAAATCAGTCAGCGAGTTTGGTCTTCCACTCGCCAATTGCTTTTCTCACCGGTTCGGGGCCGGGCATACCGGGTCCGGTCCGGCGGGCCATTCCTCGCTCAAGGCTGAAGACTTCGCGCCAGTCATCCTGTAATCCGTCGGCGGCCTTCCGAGCCTCCTCCTCGGGAAGCTCATTGATGGGAGTGTCCAGCTTTTCGGAAAGCGCGACCAAGGCACCCACTTGGTGGTGGGCCTGCCGGAAGGGAACTCCCTGTTCGACGAGATAATCGGCCAAATCGGTTGCTAGCAGAAGCGGATCCGAAACGGCCGCTTGGCAACGATCTTTTCGAAACTGGATTCCCGGCACCAAGTCCGACAACACATCCAAGCAATCCCGAAGGGTGCGGAAAGAATCGAAGAGCGGCGGTTTGTCCTCCTGAAGATCCCGGTTGTAGGTCAGCGGCAGGTTTTTCACCATGGATTGCAGGGTCACCAAATTGCCTTGAAGGCGGGCGGCCTTCCCGCGAATCAGCTCCAGCGCATCTGGATTTTTCTTCTGCGGCATCAAGCTGGAACCCGTGGTGTAGGCGTCGGGCAAAGCCACAAATCCAAACTCCGAGCTGTTCCAGAGGATGAAATCTTCAGCAAATCGAGAGAGGTGCAGTCCACTCAATGCAGCGTTGAAGCAAAACTCCAACGGAGCATCGCGATCCGAAACCGCATCCAGACTGTTCGCCGAGACCCGCGGCTCTCCGTTCTCATCCACAAAACCGAGGCAGCGCGCGACGAACTCCCGGTCAATCGGGAGAGTCGTTCCGGCCAAGGCTCCCGAACCGAGCGGACATACATTGATTCGCTCGCGGAACAGGGCAAAGCGTTCCCGGTCGCGTCCGAACATCTCGGCGTAGGCCAGAAGGTGGTGCGCCACCGATACCGGCTGGCCCCGCTGCAAGTGAGTGTAGCCCGGCACCAAAAGATCCACGTGCTTTTCGGCTAAATCGACGAGCGACTTCAAGACTCCCTTCAAGCTGCGGTCGAGTTCGTCCGCAGCCCAGCGTAGATACAGTCGCACATCGGTGGCCACCTGATCATTGCGGCTCCGGGCCGTATGCAACTTGGCCGCCGCCGGCACTCGAGCCGACAAAGCCTGCTCAATGTTCATGTGGACATCCTCCAAGGCCGGATCCCAAGTAAACTGACCCGCTTGGATTTCGTTAAAAATCTCCACCAGCCCGGCGTCAATCTGCTCCTTTTCGTCAGCGGTCAAAATTCCAATCGACTCGAGCATCGCGGCCTGCGCCCGACTACCGGTGATATCAAAGGGAGCCAACTCCGCATCAAAAGAAACGGATTCACTGAACGCCTGCATACGTTCCGAAGGACCTCCGGAAAATCGTCCACCCCATGTCACCTGCTTTTCTGTACCCATGGCCGCATTCCCACCGAAATCGGCGGCAAAATCAACCCGGGATTGGAGGGGAGAGAAGATGGAACTTAGGATGACGGGGGGAATTCGCTTCGTGTGTGAGACGCTGCCACGGAGAGCCGCTCCAGCGGGGCGGAATAAATTCTGCGGTCCGAAAAGGCACTAAGAAGGAGAAACAGAAGAAGCCTACCCCCAAAAAAGAAGAAGGCCGCCCCGTAGGACGACCTCTCCTTTACCCCAAAGAAAGTGTTTTGGTTAGTCTCGGCGGCGACGAATCACCGTAAGACCTAATGCGAGAAGACCAGCAAGAGCGCCGTAGAGTTGCGGTTCGGGGACGACAGAAACGTTGAATCCTTCAATCGAAAAATCTCCATCATTCCGAGCTAGAGTGAATGACTCTCCCGCCAGCAAAGAATTTTCAGAAGAAAACGTAATTGTATCGGAGGTATTGTTATCAAAATCTCCAGCATCTAAAGTCACCGAAGGGTTTGAATTCGAATAACTCACTATCACTGAATCGTTTCCTCCTGGCGTAAAGCCACCCACATCTAGGAAATCAAACGAGATATCCCTATTAAACGAAAAGGTGAGTGCATCCCCTGCATCGGCAAGAGTTCCTCCCGATCCAATACCCAAACCAGTATCGGTAATACTAATGTCGCTCTGAGACGGGGTAACCGTCAAAGTTAGCCCTTCGAGCAACGCACTCAGATCAAAGACGGTGGCCGAAGTTTCTCCGTCCATCGTCGTCTTGAAACTGCTTCCTAGAGTTTCATCACCGTTGATAGAATCAGGGCTGGTAAAATCAAAACTTATTAGAGTTGCTGCGGTTGAGGCACTGAGCATCCCAACTCCAAGAACGAATGTGAGTATCGTTGATTTTGTCTTCATAATTTATCCCATTTCTAATATTTACTAAGTTTTGTAATTTGATTTTCAAAACTGCAGGAACCATGCCGATCCCCCATGGGGAATGCACCCATTTTAAAGTAAAGATCCTGTAACGTAACTATCGCACCACTACAGGTGCATCTGATCGGATCTGCTCTAAAAATGATCATGATTCAGCCCTCCACAGGTGAGTCTCTGGTTCGCAATCCCTTCAGGTAGTCATTTTCAAACTGGTTCGAGTCAGAAATTACTACCTCTCTTACAGGGATTGATTCGGTATTTGAAAATCGAGCCCCCTTTCTTTCGATCCATTCCGCGAAGACATTTTTCACTCCATCGACATTCGATATGCCAAGTATAGGTCTGAAACTTCTCTTCGGGGAGCTGCTTGGAACCATAGAAGTTCGGTCAGTGATCAGCTGGGGACACTCTTCCTTACCCAAACGGCATCGTTGGTTTTGGCATCCAACCATAGTTTCATTTCAGAGCAAGACCGCCGGACATGGTAATCATTTTCAGAGCAAAATGTTAAAAAAAAAAAACGGCGCCCTCGATTTCCGTCGGTCTAGACATCCACTCTCCCCAAAACCCAGAGACATCGTCGGCCTCCTGGAGAAGACTGGGCTATTGATTTCTGGATCGGGCAGAATCGGCGTCTCTGCGTTGACCCCTTGATCCACTCCAGTAGCTTCAATCTCTATGCGATTGGCCACGATTTTTCTGCTTTCCCTCGCTTCGACGCTCTCCCTTTCCGCCCTGACCAGCAAGGAGGTTCGCGATGGGGAAGTAGCGGTGCAGCTGGTGACGCCTGCGGAAACGGCTACTCCGGGTCAGACGATTGCGGTCGGCGTGCGGTTTCTGATCGATGAGGGTTGGCACATCTATTGGAAGAACCCAGGCGATACCGGACTAGAGACCTCCATCGCCTGGGCGCTCCCGGAAGGAGTCGGCTCCGGCGAGCTGCACTGGCCCTACCCTCACGTTTATCGCAACGCTCATCTGGTCGACTTCGTCTACTCCGACGAAGTCACCCTCTATACGGATGTTCGCATCCCGGAGGACTGGCCGACGGGGAAAGATTTCCCCATTTCTGCGGAAGTAGACTGGTTGATGTGCGCAGAGATCTGCATTCCGGGGAAAGGGGAGCTCTCTTTCAACCTGCCGGTCGCCGAGACTGCCCAAACGGATGCAGTAGAAGAGGAAGCTTTCGAAACAGTTCGCGCGGAATGGCCCGCGACTGCGGAAACCGTATCGGCCGAGATCCGCAGCAACGCCCAGAAGATCCAATTGATCGTGGACGGTCTGGAGCTTGAAGACGATGGTCTGACGGACACCTTCTTCTTCCCAATCGATCCAATTGTCGCTCCCGGGGGAGATCAAGAGTGGCTGAATGAAAGTGAAAAGCTCGTCGGGAATCTGGTGCGCTCCGAATACGCTCCGAACATCCCCGACGAAGTTTCCGGGGTCCTCGTTAACCCCGAGGGGTGGAGCGCTCTCGACGGTCGGAAAGCCCTTCTCATTCAGGCGGCCCACTCCGATCAGCCTCCCGCCTCCTTCGCGGGGACGACCGGTTCGGCACCTTCCGGCAACCTTGCTGGCCTCCTCCTTCTCGCCTTCGCGGGAGGGGCGATTCTGAACCTCATGCCCTGCGTTTTTCCGGTCCTGGGCCTAAAGATCATGGGCTTTGTCGAACAAGCTGGGAACGAGAAGCGAAAGATCATCGGGCACGGCCTCCTGTTTGCCCTCGGGGTCCTCGTCTCCTTCTGGGTTCTGGCTGGAGCGCTCTTGATTTTACGAGCGGGCGGTGCCGAGCTGGGATGGGGATTCCAACTGCAATCGGCTCCTTTCGTCTTCGGAATGGCAATCTTCCTTTTCCTCTTTGCGCTTAACCTGAGCGGTGTCTTTGAAATCGGATTTGGCCTGATGTCTCTCGGGAACAAAGCCGACCGAAAAAAAGGGGCCGGTGGATCGTTTCTATCGGGGATTCTTGCCACGGTGGTCGCAACTCCCTGCTCCGCTCCCTTTCTCGCCACAGCGCTCGCTGGAGCCCTGACCCTGCCACCCTTTCAATCCTTCCTCACCTTCACCTGCATCGCCTTAGGATTGGCGGCACCCTATCTCCTGCTCAGCCTCTTTCCGGCCCTGTTGAAGAAACTCCCCAAACCGGGGGCCTGGATGGAGACACTCAAAGAGTTCATGGCCTTCCCTCTCTACGCGACGGTCGGCTGGCTCCTCTACGTGCTCGCTGGCCAAGTGGATGGCAGCAACCTTCTCCACATCCTCCTCTCCTTTACCCTACTGGCCTTGGCGGCCTGGATTTACGGGCGGTACGCCACTCCTCACCGGAAGCCACGCACACGACTTCTCGGCAACGCAGCTGCCCTTCTTTTCGCCGGAATCTCGATCGCCTACGGCTATCCGCAGAAAGACACGTTGCAATGGATCCCCTGGTCCCCCGAAACCGTCCAGAGCCTTCGTGAGTCAGACCGGCCGGTGTATGTTGATTTCACGGCCCGCTGGTGCGCAACCTGCCAAGTGAACAAGGCGGTGGTCTTCTCGAATCAGGAGGTCCTTGATTATATCGGGAAGCAGGACGTCGCTCTGGTCAAAGCCGACTGGACCAATGAAGATCCAGCCATCACTCGACGACTCACCGAATTGGGAAAGGCCGCAGTGCCCGTAAACCTCGTTTACCTGCCAGGAGAAGATTCGCCCGAGGTGCTACCCGAGACGTTGACTCCGGGAATCGTGCTCCGAGCGTTGCGCGGCGAGTGAGAGTTCGCAACGGCGTCCCTTAGGAGAGGATTAACCGCCACCCAATAGCACCGCTTACCCTCATACTGAGAACTCGCCGATAGCAATCTGGAGAGCCATCTTTGCGGGCCTCTCCGATCGGTTCCTCAGACCGCAAACCAACAAGACGGGGGTTCCGCGAGTTGGCGATTTCCGCAACTACTGCGAAAGACGTTCGGTCTGGTTGTAGCGATTGTAAAGATACTCGGTCCACTCCGGACCCGGAATGCGCACTTCCGCTTCCTTGGGGACGGGACCTTCGACGATACGGGCGCCAAATGATCGTCCTTCGATCTGGCCTCCTCCGACGAGGATTGCCGGACGCTGCTGCCCGAGTGGATCGACGGCGAGGAGAAAAGCTGGCTGAAAAGCAGGACTCGGTGCATCCATCCGCACCACCGCAAAATCTTCTCGATCATTGATCCAAACGATTTCGCCAATCCGGATATTCGGATTGAAGCGGACCCCATCTGCCTTATCGCCCATCGGCGAGGCTTGGGCTTCCGCATCCGAATCGGAACCCGAACTCAAGCACCCGGTCAGAATCATCAGGCTCGCCGCCAGTGGCAGGCTGAGCCATTTCACACTTCGACAGGTGCGAGAGCGGTTCATATCGGTCACTTTTTGCCGGGATTCTCCCGCTCGGCCCCCATCAGAAACTCGTTGGTTCCGACCCCTTCCTGAGCTTGGTCCGAATCGAAGAATCCGTGCAACTGACGGATACGCGTCGGGTGACGCATCTTGCGAAGAGCTTTGGCTTCGATCTGGCGAATCCGTTCGCGAGTCACCTGGAACTGACGCCCCACTTCCTCGAGCGTCCGGCTGTAGCCGTCGACGAGACCAAAGCGGAGGGAAAGGACCTTTTTCTCGCGCTCGCTGAGACTGTCCAAAACGTCGACAATCTTCTCCCGGAGGAGCGAATAAGCGGTCTGGTCGTATGGGTTCTCGGCAGTCTTGTCCTCGATAAAATCTCCGAAATTGGTATCGTCCGAATCTCCGACCGGACTTTGCAAGCTGACCGGTTGCTGCGCCATTTTAAGAATTTGGCTAACTTTCTCGACCGGCATGTTCATTTCCGCAGCGACCTCTTCCGGAGTCGGCTCGTGGCCAAGGTCCTGAAGGAGCAACTTTTGGATCTGCAGCACCTTGTTCAGGGTCTCGATCATGTGAACCGGAATCCGGATCGTCCGAGCCTGGTCTGCAATCGAACGGGTGATCGCCTGACGAATCCACCAAGTGGCATAGGTCGAGAATTTGTACCCGCGACGATACTCAAACTTCTCAACCGCCTTCATCAAACCCATGTTCCCTTCCTGAATCAGGTCGAGGAAAGAGAGACCACGGTTGGTGTATTTCTTGGCAATACTGATGACGAGACGAAGGTTGGCCTCCACCATCTCGGTCTTGGCCTTATGCGCTTCCCGAACGGCCTTGCGGACGGCGGTAATCTCGGTGACGAGATCGCGCGCATCGATGCGCCGCTCGCGGGAGATGACTTCGAGGCGAGCTTCTACCTTTTCAGAATCAACCGGCTTCTTACGGCGAATTCCGGACTTTTCCGCAATGTCCAGGCTCTCGACCAATTCCTCGGATTCGCGGACGACCGGATCGATGTCCTTCAGAAACTCTTCAAAGATCTTGAGCTTGAAACAGAACTTGCGATGGATCGGCTTGAGCTCACCCAAGTACTTATTGAAACGGGTGCGGGCTCGTTTGCAGTTCGCAGGCGAAGTGCCATCAAAGGAATCGATCCAAGCGCGATCGAGCTTATCCTCGAGATCTTTCGCCTTTTCGATCCAAGCGGGGAGACCCTTGAAGTAGTTCTCGCGGCTATCGATCCGCTTATCGAGGACCACTTGGTCAAAACGCTCTTCACGGGAGAGAAGACGCTCGGCAATCCGGATCTGGAAGGAATTCGAGAGACCGGTCGAGAAGAGAAGATCCTGTGCCTTTTGCTCGGCATTCTCGATGCGCTTCGAGATGGCCACTTCCTGCTCACGAGTCAGAAGAGGCACCTGCCCCATCTGCTTGAGATACATCCGAACCGGGTCATCCAGAATATCATACTGGGCTTCGCGGGCTTCGGTGGTCTCGTTCTTTTCCTGACGCTCCTTGAAACGCTCGACTTCCTCATTGTCGAGGATCTCGATTTCCAGATTGGCGAGGATCTGGATGACATTGTCGATCTCTTCCGGATTGTTGAGACTCTCCGGCAGACCTTCGTTCAAATTCTTGTAAGTCAGGAACCCCTGGCTCCGACCCTTACTGATCAGCTCACGGATACGGTCATTCAGCTCACCGCGTTCGGCAACGTCACCTGTATCGACCCCGGCCTTCTTGCCATCTTTTCCGGCAGCGGAAGCAACTGCGGCCTTGACCTCTTTCGCGGTGACCTTGGGCTTTTCGCTCGAAGCAGCCTTGCTCTTCGCCGTCTTGCGGCTGGCTGTCGTTTTCTTACTGGCTGCTTTCTTGGTAGCGACCTTTTTGGTGGAAGTTTCTGAAGTAGCTTTCGCTGGCATTAGGCTATGTTGGCTAGAACGGGCGGTTGATGGATCAGATTGCGAAGTTCCCGACGACGAGCCTGAAGCGATCTCAGCTCAGGATCTCCTGCCGGGAGGGCATTCATAGTGTCTACGAGACGCGTAATCTCCTTGGAGGCAAATTTGCGGACCAATTCGTGAAAAACTCTTTCAGCGGTCTGTTCAGGATCTTCGAGATCGACTTCTCGAACGACGAGGCGGGCCAAAATAGATCTCTCTTGGTCTGTCTCACATTCGTCCCTGAAATCTTCCACAGTTGTGAAAGAACCTTCGATGAGTTCCGAGCCCAGCCGACGAAGAAGCCGAGCCTCGGGAGACTCTTCTGTAATCCATTCACAGATAGATGTTTGTGAAAAAATCTCACGAATCTTTGGAAATTGCAAAGCTAGAAACAGTAACACCTCTTCGTTCTCTGTCAACCGAAGATCAGATGGGGGAGCGGCCGCCTCTTGCGGACGCTGTCCAGACGGATGCCCCTTTTTCAAGAACCGGGTGTAATCGTTGATGACTGCCTGAGTGTCGGAACGGAAATAGCGAGCCGCCTCATCAAAAAAGTCCTTTCGCGTGACGTCTGACTCGAGCTGTCGCAGCAAACCGTAAAGCTCCTCAAAGACGGCACTGCGACTGGCCACATCCAGAGCCAGGGGCTCGGGAGCCATGTAGCGCAGCGCAAAATGAATCGGAGAACCTGCATTCTTACGGATTTCCTCGACGGCCGCTGCTCCCTTTTCGCGCAGAAGGTCATCCGGGTCCGTTCCTTCTGGGAGCGGAGCGAATCGAAGATCGACCCCCGTTTGAAAACCGATGGGCAACAACTTGAAGGCAGCCCCCTTCCCGGCACGATCTCCATCGAGGAGAACATCGACGCCGTTGCAATAACGCTTCAGGAGAAGAAATTGCTCCTCCCCGGCTGCCGTTCCCTGGAGGGCAATCGCCTCAGGGATCCCCGACTCCCAGCATCGAATGACGTCCAACTGGCCTTCCACAAGGAGGAAGCGCCCCCCACCGCGGACCACCGAACCCGCCCGGTCGAGACCAAAGACGACCCGCCTCTTCTGAAACAGGGGCGTCTCTGGAGAATTCACATACTTCGCGTCCTTGGTCTTGTCGTCCTCCGGAGTCAGCGGAGTGACCCGCGCCGTAAAGGCAATCGTGCGCTCTTGAACGTCCCGAATCGGGATCATCAAACGACCGCGGAAACGGGGGAAGAAACCACTCCGTCCACTGCGCCTTTCATAGAAGAGACCTGAAGCGTCCAACACCTTCTCTTCAAAGCCCTTCTTGCGCAGGAAATCGACCAGTAAGGTCGGATCCACCGGAGCAAACCCGATGCCCACGTCCTTCGCCGTTTCCATCTGGAAACCACGACCATTTGTCCAGTAGTCGCGGATCTTCGCGCCAGCCTCATCTTCCTTCTGAAATTGACCGGCAAAGAAAGCAGCAGCCTGGGCGTTGACCTCAAACAATTGCTTGCGAAGCGAAATCTCCTGCCGAGAGGGTCCACCTTTTTCATACTCGACCTGGACGCCAACCCGATCCGCCAAATGCTCCACAGCCTCCTGGAAACTGAGATGCTCAAGCTTTTGAACAAACCCAAAGACGTCGCCCGCCTCCTGGGTGCTAAAACAAGAAAAGACGTTCTTTTCCGGATTCACGAAAAATGAGGGCGTCTTCTCCTCAGTGAAAGGACTCAGTCCGCGATACTCGCGCCCAGCACGCTTGAGCGCGGTATACTTGCCCGCGATCTCCACGATATTCGCCCGACGCCTGACTTCGTCGATCGTTTGCCTCGAAATGACTGGCATCTTCGGTCAGGGCAAAGCGTTTAGCTCGCGGCGAACGGCATCGACATTTGGATCATTTGGAGCCAGCTCCAAAAACTCGCGGAAAAAGAAAGCAGCATTGGCCGGATTGCCTCCCGGCTGAGCATACGCTCGGGCCATCGCCAGAGAAAGTTCCGGACTATCGGGAATCTGCGAATAGGCTCTTTCCAGCTCCTCCATGTAACGGGCCCGAGAGCGGGATTTCTCAATCACACTCAAGTAAGTCATCGTATATTCGAGACTCTCCGGATCCCGTCGACGGGCTTCCAGAATGGCGATCTCGGCGTTCTCCGGATCACCTTCCATCATGTAAGTCTTCGAGAGCTCAGCCCACACCTCAGGATTGTCGGAATCCTCCTGAACAGCTTTCCAGAATAGAGGAATAGCCCGGTCAAAGTCTCTCTCTTCGCGCGCCTCTAGGGCATAGTCCAAGGTTGTGGGCTCCGGTGGAGGCGGTGGAGGCAACGGCTCGGGTTCGGGCTCAGGCTCGACCTCCATTTCTAAAATTTCCATCTCCCCCACTCCCGCGAGTTTTCCGTCGATCGTAGACTGGGGATCCTCAAGAACCGCCATTTTTCCACCACCCTGCTGCGGGTTGTGCGCCAGAACGGTTCCATGACCGACACGATTCTCATCATCGGTCGAGGTCTCGGCTTCCTCACTCTCTTCGGCTTCCGCTTCAGCGAGTTTCCTACGTTCTTCCAATGCGGCAATCTCGGCTGCCAAGGTATCCTGACGAACCCTCCAAGCTTTGACGTCATCCTGAGCACCCGCCCACTGACTCGATTCCACCGCCCCGGGAAACTCTTCATTCAATGTCGCAAGAATTTCTTCGGCCTGCGGAAAATTCTCCGCACGGTAACTCGCTCCCAGTAAACCCATCAGCGCCCGAAAGCGATCGTCCGGGGCTTCACTCAGTGCGGTTTGAAAATGAATCTCGGCTTGAGGGATATTCCCCGCCTGCATGTAAAGCTCACCCATCGTCGCCGCATACTCGGGATTGCGGGATGGACCATCCAACCGCTCCGCCCGAAGATGAGCACTCAACGCCGACTGGAAGCGTTGATTTTCGGCAAGAAGCTCCGCCGAAAAACGCCACGCCTCGGCATCATCGGGATAAAGTTCCAAATAATCATCGATCGTCGACAAAGCGCGGTTCCGATCTCCTTCCTCTGCAAAAAATCGAGCTGCCGGAAAGAGTAATTCGGAAAATTCCGCATCAGCTTGCGCCGCCTTTTCGTAGAAAACCCCGGCAAATAGGCCCACATCGGACTCCTCATAAGCACGACCCAACTCCTGAAGAACAACCCCCCGGTCTGGATATTTCTCATCCAATTGATTCAACAACTCGATCGCCTGATCGTATTGACCCTGATCAATCAGGGCACTCGCTTCCGCCAGCTGTTCCTCAAACTTCGCCTCGGGATCACTGCAGGCAGTGAGGAAGAAAAGTGAGAAGAATAGCGGGAAAAACCAACGAAGGACGCTGCGGGAAGGGCGAGCCATAATCGCGTATCTTGTTACCTTGGCGGTCCTTTGCAAGCATCCCCTTTTCAATATACCCATCATCAATAATACCCGCCCCTCCTTCGGCATATGGACTTCGCTTGGACCTTCATTTGAGAACAGAGGTAAAATAAATTGACTTTTATGCACTGTGGCAGAGCGGTCGATATTTGATCCGCTAGATATGTATACCTATCATCGGCGGGAAAGTGCTCCCAAGAATCGACAGAACCCCAATCCCCTGCTACGGAAAAGACCGTGAGCCACCGAAAACTGAGTATCGCCTTTACCCTCCTTCTCTTGTTGGGGTTTGCCGTGTCTCAAGCCCAACCCCTCAAAACAGAGGAGCCGGCCTTTATCTATGCTTCGCCCGATGCTCATACCACTCCTGATTATCAAAAGGTAATTCCCCTCCTTCTCGCAGAATGGGAGGCGGCTTACCAACCCATCCGTCCTGGGTCGACGGGACGGGTTGTCCTCAAAGTCTACACGAATTCCGGCATGGGACTGCGCACGCCCCCCGGCCTCGTTCTCGCCTTGGCCGATGCTCTGGTGGAGCGGGGATTTGCGCGGGAGAACATTACTATCGCCGATCTCGACACCCGCCGGCTGAGAGCTTCCGGCTATCTTCCGGCCTTGAGCGATGGAGGTGCAACCTTCCACGGGATGCCGGTCATCTCTCTGGACAACCCCAAATATCATCTTAAGGACTGGTTCTACGAGAGCCCGCTCCCCCCGCATCCCCTCCTCAAAGGAGCCGAGGAGGGAAAAAATCTGGAGCTTCTCGAGGGGGACGAAGACCGTAAGAGCTTCCTTCCAGCCCCGCTCCTGTTTAACCTCGATTTCTGGATCAATCTTCCAGTGGCCTTTCATCACCCAATCCTGGGGATGAGTGGAGCTACCGCGAATGCGGGAGTCTGGTCGGTGAGCAATCAATCCCGATTTTTCAGCCGCCCGGTCAGCGCCGCCAGTTCGACTGTGGAGATTGCCGCCATCCCGGAACTCCAGCGATCCTGGCTTTTCTCCATCATGAGCCTGGAAGCCTATCAGATCATCGGAGGACCTCGCTTCAATTCCTACTACACCCAATCACGACCGGAAGTAATTCTCAGCGCCGATCCACTTCTTATCGATCGGTACGCCCTCGCCGCCATCAACGCCAGCCGCATCCAACGCGGCTTCGACCCCATCTCCCCGGATCCCCTCTTTTTCCGATATGGAGAGAGCCTTGATCTTGGCAGTGCCAATCTGGACTCCACCCGATTGAAGTCCGTTCAGTGAGCAGAGCTCGGATCGACCTCCCCCTCGAACATATCCTTACACACAAGCCTATGGCTCTGGACGGTCCCGCAAACGCAAAAACATGGGAGCGCGGAGTTCATTCTGCCCCGCATGCCACTCAGGCCTTTCGCCTTAGATTTTGAGGGAAACTTTTCATACGCAGGCAATCTGACGGGGCGGAATGAATTCCGCGCTCCGTTTTAGGCGTATTCCTACAGGACAACTCGAAGATCTTACAGGAAAACGCTAGCCTAGGAATTGGTGTCTAAGGATATGCCCTCGAAGCGGCCTTTCACGGCTGAGGAGATCGTCATTCACCGGCAAAAGAGAGCCGCTCGCTAGACAAAGACAGACAAAAAAAAGCGCCTCCCGGTTTCCCGGGAGGCGCTGGAATGAAATCCTTTCTGGATCCGCTTAGAGGGCAGCTTCGCCGGACTCGTCGGTCCGAATACGAACGCACTCTTCGATCGGAAGAACAAAGACTTTTCCGTCTCCGATCTTGCCGGTCTTGGCGGCTTTGACGATGGTTTCGACCGTCTTCTGAGCGAGCTCAGCGGAAACCGCTACTTCGAGCTCAACCTTTGGAAGGAAGTCCACCGTGTATTCACTGCCGCGGTAGATCTCGGTGTGACCTTTCTGTCGACCGAAGCCTTTTACTTCGGTGACGGTCATACCTTCGATACCGATTTCGGCCAGAGCCTCCTTCACTTCTTCAAGTTTGAAGGGCTTGATGATGGCTTTAATGAGTTTCATAATTTTTGCCTTTTGATTAGGTTACTGGATTAGAATCCGTCTATTCAAGAAAGATCCGCAATCAGCTTGGCCGGATTGAGTAAGCTTCTTGACCATGCTCGCCAATGTCGAGCCCTTCCGCTTCTTCTTCTTCAGAAACCCGGATACCCAAGGTAACCTTCAGGATGCCGAAGACGATGATCGAGAAGACGAAGGCGAAGAGGCAGATCGAAACCGTGCCGATCAGCTGTGAGCTGAAGGGAGCTGCATCTCCGAAGAGAGCGACAGCCAAAGTTCCGAAGACACCACATACACCGTGAACGGAAACCGCACCCACTGGATCGTCGACCTTGATCTTGTCGAAGAAGATGATGGAAACGACCACGATCATACCAGCGATCAGACCCACAACGATGGACATTGCCGGAGAGATGCTGTCGGCACCCGCGGTAATCCCCACGAGACCGGCCAGAATTCCGTTCAGAGCCATCGAAAGGTCAGGCTTGCGGAGGAGGATCCAGGAAAGGAAGATCGCACCCATCGCACCTGCAGCAGCTGCCAGAGCGGTGGTCACGAAGACGAAAGAGACCAGGTAAGGATCGGCGTTGAGAACCGAACCACCGTTAAATCCGAACCAACCCAAGAAGAGAAGGAAGACCCCGATGGTAGCCAAAGGCATGCTGTGACCGACGATCGGCTTGATCTTGCCATCGACATACTTGCCGCGACGAGCACCGAGAAGAAGAACGCAGGCCAGAGCCGCGAATCCACCAAATCCGTGAACGAGCGAGGAACCAGCGAAGTCAACAAACTCACCAGCGGCGAAGTTGTTGAGCCAGCCACCGCCCCATTCCCAAGAACCGGTCACCGGATAGGCAAAGGTTACGAGGAGAGTCGCGAAAATCATGAAGCTCGGGAGCTTCACACGTTCAGCAACCGCACCTGAAACGATCGTCGCCGCAGTCGCAGCAAACATCGCCTGGAAGATGAAGTCAGTATACCAAGTGTAATCGGCGTATGCAGACGACATCAATTCCATGGTAGGATCGACGTCGAACCAGGATCCAGCAGCGAAATATCCGTTAAAGTCTCCCGGATACATACTGTTGAATCCCCAGAACGCGTACGTCAGAATCCCCATCGTTACGATAAAGACATTCTTAAAGAGGACGTTAACCGTGTTTTTCGACTGAGTCAGACCGGATTCGAGGGTCGAGAAACCGAGGTGCATGGTAAAGACCAACGCCGCGGAAATCAGGAGCCAAAGGTTACTGACCGTGAAGAAAGAGGAGGCTCCGATGTCGCTCATAAAAGCGCCGTAAGCATCTGCAAATTCCACGGTGGTTTCCTCAACATCGACTGACTCATCTTGGGCGGCTGCCATGCCACCGAACCCGACGATCCCCGCGAAAATCACGGCAGACATCCAGGAGAGTCCTAGTTTCTTGAGTTTATTTTTCATAGTTCTGTTTGAGTTGTTTTGTAGAAGAAACGAACTCGAGGCGGGAACCCCGAGCCGGTCCGGATTTTTTTAACGAACCCGAGCTGTAAAGCATGTGCCATGCCAACTAAGGAAGTGACCCGCGAAAGAACCCCTCTTCGCCAGGAACAATCATCCCGCTACCGACTGAAATTAGATCCATTAATGTATAACGATTTCACAATTTGCTGGAATCCTCAGACCCATGGCGGGAGCAGCCCGCATCGGCCGTCGATTCGGCGGGACTAAAATTGAGCGACTCAATGCAACCGAAAGTTGCGCGCCATCGGTTACGGTGCATCCTCACAACGATCATGAAAGATTCTTTCACCATCGACGACACCAACCGTAGCTTCGCGGAGATCCCCGCGGAAGAGCGGGTAGACTGGGCTGTCGAACAATTTTCCGGCGAGCTCGTCCTTTCGACCAGCTTCGGCATTCAATCGGCCGTACTTCTTCACATGGTGGGCACCCGCAAACCGAAGATCCCGGTGATTTTTGTCGATACCGGCTATCTATTTCCAGAGACCTATCGTTTCGCGGATCGTTTGACCCGCGACCTCGACTTGGACCTCCGCGTTTACAATCCCCGCATGACGGCTGCCCGCCAGGAAGCTCTCTACGGAAAGCGCTGGGAGGGAAGCCTCGACGATCTCGGGGACTACAATCGGGATAATAAGGTCGAACCGATGAATCGCGCACTTGGGGAACTCGGCGCCCGGGCCTGGATCTCCGGCCTGCGACGATCCCAGGGCAGCTCCCGGAGCGAACGGGAATTCATCGAGCTCCAGAACAAGACCTATAAGATCTATCCAATCCTGGATTGGTCGAATCGCGAGATTTACCAATATCTGACGAAACATGACCTCCCCTATCATCCTCTTTGGGAGCAGGGCTACGTCTCTATGGGTGACTGGCACAGCACGCAGAAATTGACCGAAGGAATGACCGAGGAAGAGACTCGCTTCGGTGGCCGCAAGCGCGAGTGCGGACTTCACGAGTTGACGGGCGGCCAAGATTTCCAGATCTGAGGAAGGGGCTTCACCTCCCTGATACACTGATGGCCATGTTCCAGAATAAGACCGCCTTTTTTCCACAGAATCTACGCTGATGCGCACCGCCTTCCTCCCTTCCGCAGGCTTGGGCAAACGCCTTCGTCCGATGACCGCACGGATCCCGAAGCCTCTGCTGCCCGTCGCGGGCGAACCGATCATCCATCACGTCATGCGCCATTGTGCGAGGGCGGGGGTTGAGCGATTCATCATCAACACCAGCCATCTTCCCGAGGCCTTCGAAGTCGCTTTCCCGGATCACGAGTGGAACGGTTTTCCCCTGGAGTTCGTCCACGAGCCAATTCGATTGGAGACGGGCGCGGGTTTGAAAAACATCGAGCCCCTTCTCGACCCTTCCGAATCGGTTCTCATCTATAACAGCGACATCCTTACCGACCTGCCTCTCGATCACCTCCTCCAGAAGCACGAAGAGTCCGGCAGACCGCTGGTAACCCTCGCCTCCTCCCTCGCAGGCAAGGACTTACACCTCCTCACCGATGGAAACGGCCGCCTCCTGAAGGTCGATCGCTCAGAAAAAGGAGACACCGAAGGACGTCATCAATTCCTCGGGATCTCGGTGATTGAGCCCGGATTCCTGCGTTATCTCCAAAAAGACTCTCCCGAATCCCTCATCCACGGCTGGACCCGTGCCCTCGAGGAAGACCGGGAATCCGTCCGTGTCTGTGAAATTACGGAAGGACGCTGGCAGGATGTCGGGACCTTAAACGCCTACGAATCCGTTCGCGAATCCGGCCTCAATCACGAGGCGCTCTCTCTCAGCAACCCCGCTGGCACGGCTTCGGAGAACCTGTGACCCTCCCCGCTGCTAAGATTTCCATCCCCGAAGCTCTCGCGGCCGATTTGGAGGCATTCCCCGCGGATCCATTCCCGGGCGAAGCCATTCCGATCGCTTCGGGAGCCTCGGGGAGGCGCTTTTTCCGGATCCTCCGCGGCGAGCAAACCCGCGTCCTCATGGCCTATCCTCCGGAGCCGCACGAGAACCTATTGTTCAGTGCCATCGGCCACGCTCTGCGCGCTGAAAAAATTCCGGTGCCCAAGATTTTATCCGAAAACCGCGAACGCGGATGGGTCTGGCTCGAGGATCTCGGGGAAAGGGACCTCTACTCCGCCCGCGAGGAAAAATCTGAACGGCTTCTCTACTACGACCAGGCCCTTGAAACCCTCCACCGGATCCAGCAACTTCCCGAAGACCTTTTCGCCGACCGAGACATCGAGACTCTCCCCGGCTTCGACCAAGAGCTTTACCAGTTCGAGCAGCGCTATTTCCGGCACGAACTAGTTGACCGGCTCGCTCCCAATTTTCCCATTCCGGCCACTCTTGAGGTCGAAATGAAAGAGCTCGAGACACGCCTCATCAGCAAACCGACCACTTGGGTGCATCGGGATTTTCAAAGTAAAAACCTGATGATCGATCTTGAGGGGCGGATTCGCGTGGTCGACTTCCAAGGAATCCGCCGGGGCCACAGGTATTACGATCTGGCGAGCCTCCTCTGCGACCCTTACGTCAACCTCCCTGCCGACGAGCGCCAGCAGAACTTCGAAGATTTCTGTCAGCTCTCCTCGCTTTCTCCCCAAGAGGAGCAAAAGGATTTCTCTTCCGCCTGCTGCCAACGTCTCATGCAGGCCCTCGGCGCCTATGGCCGATTTGGCCTCGGTGGTAGGGTCGAGTTTTTCCAGACGAAAATCCCCGTGGCTCTCGCACTTCTTCAGAGCAGCGCGAACGAGGCTCAACTGCCCGGCCTCGCCCATCTCGCTGGCCAGCTAAAAAATCTCGATTTGCCCGCGACCGCGCAAGTCCCAGAGGTAAAACCAGTTCCGAGAAAGTAGACCGAATCGACATCCAGATTCCATCGATCGGTTCTTGCACGTCAGGGGCTTTCGACCGAATCTGAACCCATGTCGGGCAGCCACAATCCTTTCGTCCATCTCCACGTCCACACGGACCGCAGTCTGCTGGATGGATGCTGCCGAATTGACCTCCTGGCCGACCGCGCCGCCGAGCTCGGCATGCCGGCGCTCGCTATGACCGACCACGGGAATCTGTTCGGGGCGATTGAGTTCTACCGACAGATGACCAAGCGCGGAATCAAACCGCTCATCGGGTGCGAAATCTACCTCGTTCACGACCACATGATGGACGAGCGGCCCAAGCGCGAACGAAAGCGCTCCGACGACATGGTCGATGTCCCTGTAGAAGAACTCGGCCCTGAAAATTTCCCGAAAAACCAGATCCACCACAAGACCCTCATCGCCAAGGATTTCACAGGGTATCAGAATCTGGTGAAGCTCGTCTCCGATGCCCATACCAACGGGATGTATTACCGTCCGCGGACGGATATGGAGCAGCTGGCCAAGCACTCGGAAGGGATCATCGGCCTCTCCGGCTGCATCAACGGGGTCGCCTCCCAATACCTGATTTATTCAGACTATCAAAAGGCGCGGGAGGCGACGGCCCAGTTCATCGACATATTCGGGAAGGATAATTACTTCATCGAGATTCAAGACCACGGAATGCCCGCCCAACGGCGCATCATCCCCGGCTTGGTCAAGCTCGCCAAAGAGTTCGACCTCAAAGTGGTCTGCGCCAACGACGTGCACTACGTCCGCAAGGAGGATTGGGAAACCCACGACGCCCTCCTGTGCATTCAAACCGGGAAGGTCATCGCCGATGAGCAGCGAATGCGCTACCCCTCCCGGCAGTTCTACCTCAAGAGCGAAGCCGAAATGGCGCAGGTCTTTAAGGAGATCCCCGAGAGTGTTACCAACACTCTCGAAGTCGCAGAGCGGGTCGACCTGAAGCTCGAGTTTGGCGTCAGCCACTACCCCGTTTTCCAGAAGCCGGAAACGATTGAGATTCAGACCCGTTCGGACGAGTTCGACAAGATCCTCGACATCTACATCGAGGAGCAGAAGAAGGTGAACAAGCAGAACGGCGTCGAGGACGGAATCATCCTCACCGACGAAAAGCGTGAACTCCTGAAAGGAAACGGCCGGGTTCTCTTCGACCTCTGCAAAAAGGGAGTTCTGGAGCGATACGGAGTCGACTACGACCATCCAGAGAAATTTGTTCCCGGGCCCAAGCAGGACGAGGGTTATGCGAAGCGCGTTTGCGACCAGCTCGAATACGAGTTGGCGATCATTTCGGGAACTGGCTTCGTCGATTACTTCCTCATCGTCTGGGACTTTATTGACTGGGCCCGCCGCCAAGGGATTCCCGTGGGCCCCGGTCGCGGTTCCGGTGCTGGCTGTCTCGTCGCCTACGTCCTCAAGATCACCGACATCGATCCCCTGCGCTTCGGCCTGCTCTTCGAGCGAATGCTGAACCTCGAACGTGTTTCGCCGCCGGATTTCGACGTCGACTTCTGCATGCGCCGCCGCGACGAGGTGGTGAGCTACGTCCGCGAAAAATACGGCGCGGACTCCGTGGCCAACATTGTCACCTACGGAACCTTTGGTCCCAAAATGGTGGTCCGCGACCTCGCCCGCGTCAACGGGCTCGAGTACAAGGACGCCGATCGTCTCGCCAAAATGGTTCCCGACGATCTCGGAATTTCCATGGCCGGTGCCATCGAGAAATCCCAAGACCTCCGCGAAGCCATCAAGACCGACCCGATCGCCCGCAAGATCGTCGACCAAGGTAAGGTCATCGAAGGCATGGTCCGCAACACCGGCAAGCACGCCTGCGGGATTATCATCGCCGACCGCAAGTTGACCGACCTGGTTCCCGTTTGCCTTCAAGAAGGAGATTTGACGACCCAGTACGCCAAAGGCCCCGTTGAAGACCTCGGCCTGCTGAAGATGGACTTTCTGGGACTGAAGAACTTGACCGTCATCTCCGACGCCGAGAGCTTCATCCGCACCTCCCACAACAAACCGGACTTCCGGATTGAGGACATCTCCCTCGAAGACCAAGCCACCTTCGACCTCCTCAACGAGGGCAGGACCGTCGGAGTCTTCCAGCTGGAGTCGGACGGGATGCAGGCCCTCTCCCGTCAGATCGGCCTGAGCAGTTTTGAAGAGATCATCGCGTTGATCGCCCTTTACCGTCCGGGCCCGATGCAGTTCATCCCCCAGTTCATTGAAGGAAAGAAAGACCGGTCGAAAATTCACGTCCCCCACCCGCTCCTGAAAGAACTGGTGGAAGAAACCTACGGGGTTCTGGTCTACCAAGAGCAGGTGATGCAATCGGCACGGATCATCGCCGGATTCACTCTCGGTAATGCGGATATTCTCCGCCGCGCCATGGGGAAGAAGAAGAAAGACGTCATGGCCGAGCAAAAGGCTATCTTCGTCAAAGGCGCCAAAGAAACGAACAATATTGCTCGCAGAGAAGCGGAGGAAATTTTTGGAATTCTGGAAAAGTTTGCGGAATACGGCTTCAATAAGTCGCACTCCGCCGCCTACGCCATGGTCAGCTACCGGACCGCCTACCTCAAGGCGAACTATCCGGTCGAGTTCATGGCTGGCCTCCTCTCCGCTGAACTCGGAAACGCCGACAAGGTCGCCAACTACGTCTCCGAAGCCATCGCCCTCGGCATCCCCGTCCTCGGCCCGGACATCAACGAATCGCGGCACAACTTCACCCCCGTGCCCGCCGAAAACGAAGGCGACAAAGGCCGCATCCGTTTTGGAATGAGCGCGATTAAGGGTGTGGGCGACTCCGCCACCGCCAAGATCATCGAAGAGCGCGACAACAACGGCCACTATACGGATTTCACCGACTTCGTCGCCCGCACGGACATGAAAGCCGTGAACCGGCGAACCCTCGAAAACTTAATCCGCACCGGCACCTTCGACTCCTTTGGCGAAGACCGGGCCAGTCTGCTCGCCAATCTCGACGCCCTCCTCAGCGCCGCGATGGCCGAGCGCAAGGACCGCGAATCCGGCCAGGGCTCTCTCTTCGACCTCATGGAGGAGAGTACAGAAGATGAAGCGCCGAACGACGGCACGACCCGTATCGAAGTCGATCCCATGGGACGCAAAGAAAAGCTCACCCATGAAAAAGAGCTTCTCGGATTCTATCTCTCCGGCCACCCTCTCGACGATTACGGGATGCTCGCCGACTGCCTCCTCTCCGACGATCCAGCCGAATACGAAGAACTCGAAGACGAGGAAACCTTCCGCTTCACCGGAGTCATCTCCGGACTCGAGCAGCGGATGACTCGGAAGACGGGTGACCCCTGGGCCAAATTTAACCTCCTCACCCGCACCAAAAGCCTCCCGATCACCGTCTTCCCAAAAAGCTTCGAGAAAAATCGGAACTTTATCGGGATGAACAATATCGTCGTCGTCGAAGGCCGAGTCGCCCGCCGCGATGAAGGAGTCGACCTCCACGGGCTCGCCATTCGCCCCCTCCACAATTCCCTCTCCCAACTCATTCGCAAAATGACCTGGGTCATCCGCGGAAATGACGATGGCACCCGATTCCTCAAGGAACTCCGAAACTCCATGACCTTCGACGAGTCAGGTCTCCCGATTACGGTCGTGGTCATGGCCGACGGCGACCGAGCCTATCGCGCCGAAGTCTCCCAAACTCTCCGCATCCCTCCCCACTGGCCGAGAATCCAAAAACTCCGCGAGCATCCCGCAGTCGTCGGCATCCGCCTCTCCGTCACCGAACCCCGGGAAATCGACGATCGCCCCCACTGGATGAAACGCCAACGCGACCGCCAAGCGGGCTAGTCTCCGGTAGGTTCTGAAACAAAAATGTGACCCGGCCGGTCGTCGCATATTTTTCGTCTGGTTTATTGCAAAACCCCGGACATCATCCGGACCCCTCCACAACTACCTGATATTTAACCACTTAAAAATCAAGACGGCGTCAACTATTTTAGAACAGTTCTCTTGATTCATTCCGGCTATCAATAGCACTGCAAACGGTCCAACTATCGGATTTGATCTTTCTTCCTTCCTGCCCTACCAATAACCGAACTGAACGCATCCCAGATCTATGCCATCACTCTTTCCCAACGTCGCCTACGTTCTCCTCGGAATCTTCCTACTGGGGTTCTGTGTTTTTATCCATGAACTCGGGCACTTCCTCGCGGCGCGGCGGCGGGGATTGAAGGTCGAGCGATTTTCGATCGGTTTCGGACCTCCAATCGTTCGATGGACCCGCAATGAGGTGGAGTATCGGATCTCGTGGATTCCATTCGGTGGATATGTGGCCCTGCCCCAGTTGGCGGATATGGCCTCCATCGAAGGTGGAGAGAGTTCGGAGGCGGAAAAACTGCCGCCGATTTCGTATGCGGACAAGATGATCGTATCCGTCATGGGTGCGGTCTTTAACCTGATTTTTGCCCTGATTCTCTCCTGCATTCTCTGGATCGTGGGCCAAGAAGTGATTGTCACCACGGAGATCGATTCCGTGGCCGAAGAAGTCTATACATCCGACGGCGATATGGTTCCTGGCCCCGCCTACGAGGCTGGAATTCATTCAGGGGACCGGGTTGTTGCTGTTGACGGAGATCCCATCGACGATTGGATGGAATTAAATAATGCCATCCTCACTGGCCTCGGCCGAAATGGAGAGGGAAAACCAGAGGTCGATATCACCGTTGAACGGAACGGAGAAGAACTGACCTTCGTCGTCAATCCCGTCCTCATCACCCGAGAGAATGCTCGCGACATCGGGATGCGTCCTGCGGGAGACCTGAGAATCACCGGAGTTTATGAAGAAATGCCCGCCTTTGAGGCAGGAATCCAGCCCGGCGACCTTCTCCTCAAGCTCGACGGCGAACCCATTCACTCCTCCGCCCTCCTCCAAGCCTCGCTCGCTCAACACGAAGAAGGTCCCATCGACCTGACGGTTCTCCGCGATGGAGAAGAGATCACCTTCTCAATGGAGCCCAAATTTTTTCCCGACCTCGATCGGAAGCTCTTCGGCTTCCAATATGGATACCAAGCAAAGACCGAGATCGTTCACCGCAATCCGATCCAGCAGATCGCGATCATGGCGGATACCGTAAAGCGGACTCTCGTCGCCCTTCTCCACCAAGGATCTGACGTCAAAGTCCGCAATATGAATGGGCCGGTGGGGATCGTTCACGTCATCTCCACCCTCAGCCACTACGGATTCACCCACGTCATCTGGCTTCTCGCTTTCATCAACGTCAACCTGGCGATGCTCAACCTCATGCCGGTGCCCGTGCTCGACGGCGGGCACATGCTTTTCGCAACGATTGCGAAGATCTCCGGGCGACCAATTCCCCGGCGCTTTATGGAAACGACACAGGGAGCATTTATCGTCCTCTTCCTCTCCTTCATGCTCTACGTAACCTTCTACGACGTCGGACGCATTGGGCATGATCTGGGCATTGGCGAAGAATCCGCCCCCGCTGAAACGGTTCAGGAAAACCACGATCATTCCCCCGAGGCAGCTCCTGCCTCCTCGCCCAAGGAAGACGCACCGTGAGCTCAGAGACACTCTCGAAGCCGCCCGCTCATCCGGCGATTGGGGAGGTGCCCTCAGCCGACCTCCCCTACTGCGAATCCCGGTTCCGCACCGTTCGCTGGAAAACCCGCGAAGTCATGGTGGGCAACGTCGGGGTGGGCGGCGACAATCCCATCCGCGTCCAGTCGATGACGACGACGCTGACCGATGACGTAGACGCCACGGTCCGCCAATCCATTCAGCTCGCCGAAGCCGGTTGCGAGATCATCCGCATCACCGCCCCCACGACCAAGGCGGCCCGCTGTCTCGCCGACATTCACAAAAAATTCCGCGCGGCCGGATTCGAAAATCCTCTGGTTGCCGACATCCACTTCGCCCCCAAAGCGGCGATGGAGGCGGTCAAGCATGTGGACAAGGTTCGAATCAATCCCGGCAACTACGCCGATCGCAAAAAGTTCGCCGTCCGCGAGTATTCTGACAACGAATACGACAGCGAACTTCAGCGACTTTACGATGCTTTCTCTCCCATCGTCCTCGAGTGCAAAAACCGGGGGAAAGCGATGCGCATCGGGACCAATCACGGTTCGCTCTCAGACCGGATCATGAACCATTTCGGGGACACCCCCGAAGGCATGGTCCAATCCGCCCTCGAATTCATCCGAATCGCCGAGTCTCACGATTTCCGCGACATCATCCTCTCCATGAAGGCGAGCAACCCGAAGGTCATGATTGCGGCCTATCGCCTTGCTGTCGCGCGCATGCGCGAACATGGCATGAACTACCCACTACACCTCGGAGTCACCGAGGCTGGAGGGGGCGAAGATGGCCGCGTCAAAAGCGCCATCGGGATCGGAAGCCTTTTGTATGATGGAATCGGAGACACCATACGAGTCTCCCTCACCGAAGATCCCGTCCACGAGGTCCCGGTAGGCCAAGAGCTCGCTTCCCGGGCAATGAGTCTCTGGAGCCCTTCGAAGGACACCCCACCTACATCTCTCCCGGAAGACGGAATCCACCCTTACGAATTCACCCGCCGCGAAGCGAAGGAGGTTTCTTTTGGCGAGAATCTTACCGTCGGTGGAACGCAGCCCCCAGCCGTCCTCGTGCGGACTCGCCTGCCTCTCACCGACGAGCAAGCGATCATCCGAGAAGTATGCGGCATCCAAACCCGCTTCAAGGATGCAAAGATCGAAGGCCTCATCGTCACCCCGACGACTTCTGACGAACTGGTTCAGCTCGCTCCCCTCGGCGAGGCGCTCCATACGGTACTGCCACTCATCGTCATCGACGGCTCACAGATACCCGCAGGAGAGTTAAAGCCTTCCCTTCTCCCATCCGATATCCGCTGGGGAATCCTCGCCCCGATCTCCGGCAAGAAAATCGAATCTGCAAACGAAGCCATCTCGGCCTGCATCGCATCCGGCTCGACTCTCTTCGCCGAGCTAGCCGAACCGGAGGACCTCTCGATTCTTCAAAACCGAGACGACCTGCCTTCGACCATACTCACCCTCGCCCCTTCGGACCGAGAGATCAGCCATCGCCTCGGTGCCTATCGCAAACTTTCGCATGCCTGCAAGCAGGCCGGGATTCGTCATCCCATTTGGATTCGTTCGACAGACGAAAACAGCATCCTCCCCTCCGATTACACCTCCGCTCGAATCGTCGAAGCAAGCATGCTCGCCGGACCTCTCCTCTGCGATGGAGTCGGAGATCTCCTCAGCTGCGAAATTTTTCCGGACGCGGCCATGGGGACGGCGATGGCCTTTAACATTCTCCAAGGCTCTCGCACCCGGATCACCCGGACGGAATACGTGGCCTGCCCGAGTTGCGGACGCACCCTTTTCGACCTCCAATCGACCACTGCCAAGATCCGTGAAAAGACCGACCACCTGAAGGGTGTAACGATCGCGGTCATGGGCTGCATAGTGAATGGTCCCGGCGAAATGGCTGATGCGGATTTCGGGTATGTCGGAGGAGCTCCGGGCAAGATCAACCTCTACGTCGGCAAAGAATGCGTGGAGATCGGAATCCCCCAAAAGAAAGCTGTTGATCGCCTGATCGATCTGATCCGCTCCCACGGGAAGTGGGTCGACCCCTCTTAGCCCAATTCGGGCTCATCCAAGCTCTCCGCAGATCGTCACCTGTGGAGACAAGAATCGTCCTGAGATAGATTTTGGGCATCCGAGCCCAACGCGTCGTTGCATCGTTCTAATTTCCGACTACGCTCTCCTCCTATGAATATGTCGGACGAGGCTTTGGAAAAGCTAGGACTCTCCTATCAGGTGTTGTTCGAATCTCTCCTTTCGCGTTCGCCCGACAAGATCTACTTCAAGGATTCGCAGAGCCGCTTCGTCGTGATCAGCCAGAGCATGGTGAAAAACTTCAAGGTGGGGTCGGTCGCCGACCTAGTGGGAAAGACCGATTTCGATTTTTTCAGTGCCGAACACGCTCAACAAGCCTACGACGACGAGCAGCAAGTCCTGGAGAGTGGAGTCCCCTCCATTCGCGAAGCCGAAAAAGAAACCTGGCCGGACGGATCCGTCACTTGGGCTTCCAGTATCAAAGCGCCTATTCTCCTCGAAGATGGGACCCCGATCGGGATCATCGGAATCTCACGGGATGTCACCCGTGAGAAGCTAGCGCATGACGCGCTTGAGCGACATGATCGGCTTCTCAAAAAACAGAACGATACCATGCGGGCCGATCTGGAGAGCGCCCGCTTGATCCAGTCTGTCCTCATCCCCGGAAAGGAACGGAAGAGTTCCTTTCTCCGCATCGCCGTAGGCTATGATCCCTCGCATTCTGTCAGTGGCGATGTCATCACTTTTCCCCGACCCGATGAACCGGATGTGCGTTTCTTCATGGGCGACGTCTGCGGACATGGAGTTTCGGCCGGACTCTACACCTTGCTGATCAAATACGCGGCGGATCGTCTTTCCCGCGCGAAGGATGATCGACCCCAGTCTGTCCTTTCCCGCATGAACGAAAGTTTGAAGGACGTCCTCCCCAACCGTTTCGTCACGGCTATGTCTGGTATCTTTCACCTCACAAACGAGGGAACGATTCGCCTGCAAATTTCCCACGCGGCTCACCCGACCTTCTTTATCCACCGAGAATCCGAAGAGCTCGAGACCATCCGCCTCGACAATGCTCCTGGACTCGGACTCCTGCCGGGATCCAGTTTCGCGTGCAAAGAATTCCACCTTTCCCGCGGCGATCGCGTCATCCTCTTCACCGACGGTCTGGAAGAGGCTTTGAGTGAAAATGGTGAAGAATTTGGAATCGATCGACTCAAGGCCGCCGTCCATGAGAGCCGGAACGAGCGCGCGGAAAATGTCCCGGAATTCTTGCTGAACAAGATTCATCAATTCGCCGGGCGCGCACCACGCGTTGACGACCAGACCTGCGTCGTCTTCCAAGCCCGCTAAAGCGGGCGCCCTAAGCAACCACTTCGGCCGAACCGACTCGTCCAGTCAGCTCCAACCAGGCGACCGCTCGCTCTGCCCAACCAAAATCTGCTCCACGGCCGAGACCATGCCCTCCCTTTTCCGAGACATGAAGCTCGAAGGGAATCCCGTTGCGGCGGAGACTTTCGGCATACAGCAAAGAATTCTCCATGAGAACACCGGCGTCCTCAAGAGTATGCCAGAGGAAGGCTGGAGGCGTATCCCCGTCGACCAGAGAATGAGGGGAGAACTGCTTGGCAACTTCGTCATCCGCAGATTCACCGAGTAAGTTTCGGCGTGACCCCATATGAGCAGCCGGCCCGAAGAATGCGATCACTGGGTAGCAAAGGATGGTCCAGTCCGGACGATACTCTGCCCCCCACGACGAGGATACTGTCGAAACGTGAGCCGCGAGATGCCCCCCGGCGGAGGAGCCAATCACCCCGATCCGATTCGGAGAGTATCCCAACTCTTCGGCGCGCTTGCGCACAATCGAAACCGCGCTGAGAGCATCTTCAAGAGGAGCGGGGGCCAACGTGGGCTCCAGTTCACCGGTGCGGTAGGCACAAACGAATACGTGAAATCCCTCTGCGGCGAAGAACTCCGCATAGCCCTTGCCCTCGTGCTCGGCCCGATGGCTATAGCCTCCACCCGGGAAAACAACGAGAGCGCTCCCGCGGTCAATCTCACCGCTGGGAGCAAAGTAGGTCAGGTCCGGGTTTGGGTCTGTCGTAAACGATTTTGACATCACAGATGCTCCTGCTCGATTAAGCTTCGTCGGCGTCGACCTGAACGATCCGGCTGATTCCCACCAGCTTATCCTTTTCGCCCAGATTGATGCAGCGGACGCCTTGAGTCGTACGGCCGATGACACGGATATCCTTCACAGGAGAACGCACTGCTTGCCCGTTCTTGGTGAACATCATGATCTCGTCGTCCTCATGAACGCTCAATGCGCCGGCAACGCCTTCGGTCTTGATGGCGATGATACCACTGCCACCGCGACTTTGAAGTCGATATTCATCGAAATTCGTGCGCTTGCCCTGACCGTTTTCACCACAGATCAGAAGAGCGGCATTCTCGTCCACCACTTCTATCGTTTCAACATAGTCGTTATCCTTCTTCAGAGTCACGCCCTTCACGCCGCGGGTCGCACGACCCTGGTCGCGAAGATCGGTCTCCTTGAAGCGGATCGACATACCGGCGTGGGTGATGATCACGAGTTCGTTCTCTCCCTTGGTCAACTTCACGTTCACCAACTGGTCATCGTCATCGATATTGATGCCGATCAATCCACCCTTCCGGTAGTTGCGATACTCCTTGAGGTTAGTCTTCTTCACGACGCCCTTCCGAGTGCACATCACGAGGTGAAGCGCTTCGTCGAAATCCTTCACACAAATCATCGAGGAAATGTGCTCGTCCTTGGAAATCTCCAATACGTTGGCGAGCGAACGTCCTTTGGAAATCCGCGTACCTTCGGGAATCTCGTAAACCTTCTCCACAAAGACCCGACCCCTATTCGTAAAGAACATGATGAAGTCGTGGGTGCTGGCCGTGAAGAGATGCTCCACAAAGTCGTCGTCGTGCTGGCCGGCGCCGATCACTCCCTTACCGCCACGCTTTTGCGAACGGTAGGAGCTGACACTGGTACGCTTGATAAAGCCGTGGTGCGAAACGGTGATGATGCACCCCTCGTTGGCGATGACATCTTCCATCCGGAACTCACCCTCTTCGGGAGAAATCTTGGTGCGGCGGTCGTCGATGTACTTTTCCGCAGTCTCGCGAAGCTCACCCTTGATCACTTCGAGGAGGCGGGCTTCCGACCCGAGAATCTCTTCGAGATACGCAATCAACTTCATGAGTTCGATGTATTCTGCTTCGATCTTTTCGCGCTCAAGACCAGTCAACTGGTAGAGACGCAGTTCGAGAATTGCGTTCGTCTGACGCTCGGTCAGCGGATACTTCGCCATCAACTTGGTCCGAGCCTCGTCGCGGTTTTGCGAGGACCGGATGATCTTCACAAAGTCGTCAAGGTTATCGAGAGCGATCTTGTACCCTTCGAGGATGTGAGCGCGATCCAAAGCCTTGCGGAGTTGGAAACGTGTGCGACGGAGAATCACCTCGCGGCGGTGCTCAATGTAGCAATTGAGCATCTCCTTAATGTTCATCTGCTTCGGACGGCTATCGTCCAGAGCGAGCAGGATCACCCCAAAGCTGGATTCGAGCGGGGTATGACGGAACAGCTTGTTCATCGTCACCCGTGGGATTTCTCCCCGCTTCAGTTCGACGACGATACGGGTATTTTCGTCGGACTCATCGCGGAGGTCGCTGACGCCCGGAATGACTTTGTCGGAAATGAGTTCGGCAATCTTGAGAACCAGATTCGCGCGATTCACATTGTAGGGAATCTCGGTGATGACGATCTGTTCCTTGCCATTCTTGAGCTGCTCAGAGTGGGCGGTGCCCCGCATCCGGACGATTCCACGCCCGGTCCTCATGTAACTCTCAATCCCCTTCGTGCCGTTGATCATCCCTCCACCTGGGAAGTCGGGCCCCGGGAGAACTTTCATGATCTGATCGATGGTGGCCGTTGGCTCGTCGATCAGGAGACAGGTGGCTTCGATGAGTTCGCCGAGGTTGTGCGGCGGGATGTTGGTCGTCATCCCGACGGCGATCCCCGTCGAACCATTCATCAAAAGGTGAGGAAGAGCCGCCGGAAGCACCTTCGGCTCGGTGGTGCTTTCCTTATAGTTAGGCGCAAAGTCGACAGTATCTTCGTCGATTCCGCGCAGCAGTTCTTCCGCAATGCGCTCGAGACGGCACTCGGTATAACGATAAGCGGCGGGCGGATCCCCGTCGAGCGAACCAAAGTTGCCCTGCGGATCGATGAGCGGATAGCGCATCACCCACTTCTGAGCCAAACGGACGAGGGTATCATAGACCGAAGAGTCACCGTGCGGGTGATAGTTCTTCAGGACTTCCCCGACCACACCGGCGCATTTGTCAAAGCTGCGGCTGCGCAGAAGACCTTCACGCAACATCGCGTAGAGGATGCGGCGCTGCACTGGCTTCAAGCCATCACGTGCATCCGGCAGTGCGCGGGAGACAATCACGGACATCGAGTAGTCGATGTAGGCCGTCGACATAATCTCGGTGATGTTGGTCGGAATGAGTTTTTCCTTATCGGTATACATTTAGATATTCGGCTTAGGGGAATGAGAGTTTTGGGAGAAATGCCCTTCGCGGTGAAGCGGCCCTCCTCACTCTCTTTTTAATCGTTCAGTCCTTTTCGTCCGCTTCGGAATTACACGTCGAGATAGGAAACGTTCAGAGCGTTGTCCTCGATGAACATTCTCCGGGAGGCAACATCCTCCCCCATCAGCATGGAGAACATTTGGTCGGCGGCCGCGGCATCCTCGATGTCCACCTTGAGCAGCTTGCGACGCTCGGGATCCATCGTGGTTTCGTAGAGCTGTTTCGGATTCATTTCACCGAGACCTTTGTAGCGCTGGATGCTCAGCCCCTTGCGACCGAGAACGCGGATGTTCTCGATGATTTCGAAGATCGAACGGAGCTCGATAACGTTCTCCTTGTTTTCGTCGCCCTGATTCTCGATCAGGTGATAGCGCGGCTCTTCGGAAGGGGAGAATTGATTCACGTCCAGACCGATCTTTGCGAGCTCGCGAAGGAGCTTGGTCATCTCGGTCGCTTCGAAGATCTCGTGAACCGAAACCCGCTGCACCAGCTTCGCTCCGTTCACCTCGACGTCGCGGGTGACCATGTTCTCGTAGAGGTCCTCGGTGAGGTCCATCTCCACGTAGAATTTGGAGCGCTCGTCTTCGGACTTCAGGTAGCGGAATTCTTCAACATTTCCAGTCCGCACCCGGGCCAGATAGCGCGGGAGTTCGCGGGTTTCCCCATCGTGCTGGTCGAGATAGGTGTTAAAATCACAACCGTAACGCGAAACTCCGCCCCCGAGGGTCTCCAAGCGGGCGAGCTTCTCGACAATCTTGTCGATCTGCGAGGATTCAAATTGATGCTCGTCACGCATGCGGACCAAGGTCACGCCTTCACTCCCGAGCTCGAGAAGAATGCGACTCATCTCTTGGTCGTTATCAATGTAACGCTCTTTGGTCCGGCGCTTGATCTTATAGAGTGGCGGCTGCGCGATGTAGACGTAGCCGTTCTCGATCAGACCCTTCATGTGACGGAAGATGAAGGTCAAGAGAAGGGTTCGGATGTGAGAGCCGTCCACGTCCGCATCGGTCATGATGATGACTTTGTGGTAACGGGACTTGGCCGCGTCGAAAGCGCCGTCGCCCTCATGGTCACCGATTCCCGTTCCGGTGGCGGTGATCAGGGTGCGGATTTCGTTGTTGTTGAGGATCTTGTCCAAACGGGCCTTCTCAACGTTGAGAAGCTTACCGCGGATCGGGAGAATCGCTTGGTAACGACGGTCACGGCCCTGCTTGGCAGAACCTCCAGCGGAGTCACCCTCAACGATATAGAGCTCACAGACGGCCGGATCTTTCTCGGAACAGTCGGCCAGCTTCCCGGGAAGTCCGCCCGAAACGAGCGCACTCTTGCGGACAGTGTCGCGAGCCTTGCGGGCTGCTTCACGGGCACGGGCAGCATTGAGCCCCTTGTCGATCACCTTCTTGGCGATGGCCGGGGTCGTTTCGAAAAGATACTTCAGCTCTTCCCCGACGATCTTCTGGACGATCCCGTCCACTTCACTGTTGGAGAGCTTGGTTTTGGTCTGACCTTCAAAGCGGGGCTCCGGCACCTTCACCGAGACCACTGCAGTCAATCCTTCGCGGACGTCATCTCCGGTGATCGAAGGATCCTTGTCCTTCACCAGATTGTTCGCCTTGGCGTAATTGTTAATAACACGAGTCAGGGCCGTGCGGAAACCGGACAGGTGCGTCCCCCCCTCGATGTTGTGAATCGAGTTCGCGTAGGCGTAAATCTGGTCGTTAAAACCGTCGTTGTACTGGAGGGCGACGTCGACGACGACTTCCGCCTCGCTGTTTACCGCTGGAGCGGAACCGTGGAAAACAATCGGGTCGGGGTGGATGAGAGTCTTGCTCCGGTTGAGGAAGCTGACGTACTCGGCGATCCCGTTCTCGAACTTGAAGCTCTCTTCCTTCTTGGCAATTTCATCGCGAAGGGCGATCTCGATACCAGGGTTGAGGAAGGCCAGCTCGCGAATGCGCTTGGCGAGGATGTCGTACTTGAAGTCGAGAACTGAAAAGATCTCAGCGTCCGGCTTGAAGGTAATCTTCGTCCCGGTGCGCTTGGTGTCGCCCACGACCTGAAGTTGCTGGGTCGTCTTACCACGCTCAAAGGCCATGGAGTGGACTTTCCCATCGCGGCGGACCTCCGCCTTGAACCACTCCGAGACGGCGTTTACGCACTTGGCTCCAACCCCGTGCAGCCCCCCGGACACTTGATAAGCGCCCTTGCCGAACTTTCCGCCAGCGTGGAGGTTGGTCAAAACCAGTTCGAGCGCCGGAATCTTGTGCTTTTCGTGCATATCGACCGGGATCCCGCGACCGTCGTCCTCAATGGAGCAAGAGCCATCGAGGTGGATCGAGACGGAAATCCGCGAGCAATACCCGGCGAGGGCTTCGTCGATCGAGTTGTCGACAATCTCGAAAACACAGTGGTGGAGACCTCTTTCATTCGTGTCTCCAATATACATGTCCGGTCTTTTCCGGACCCCTTCCAGCCCCTCCAGTTTCTGGATTTTTGAGGCGTCGTAAGTATCGTTTTTTGCTTGGGAAGAGTTTGAGTCAGCCATCTGGCAGGTAGTTCCTTCGGGTTTGTGAAAATGGATCGGATTAAACCTCCAAAACAAACAGGAATCCCGGCCCCTGACAATCCCCAATCCTCGACAAAAAGGAGCGGAGGCCCCGCAGAGAAGGACGGGGCTCGGTTTTTCCGACTCTCGACTCCGCAATTACGAGGGAATCCGAGCCCACCTCCGGATCGGGATCCTCCGACCGAAGTTTGCCCACATTCCCCGGGACGACGGGATCCACGACAGAATCGGGATCCAGCGATCCCGACCAAGGACGCCGATCAGTCCTTAAGACCGACCGCAAAGGTCCCGGAGATCGGCAAAACCTGCTTCGTCCGGCCGAGAGCGAATTCGCCCGTGAAGCTCCCAGCGGCCTTCACCGGTTTACGATTCTCGCCCACTTCCAACTGGTCGAAAGTCAATTCCCCGGAAATGGACCTCAGGTCCTCTGAAAGTCCTTGATCCGGAATAGAATCAATCCGCATCCGAACCCCTTCCTCGGAGTCGAAACGGGTCAGACTGTAAGTTCCGACTTCCGCCACATCAAACCGGACGAAAAGAGTTCCGAGACCGAAACTCTTTGTGGCCTCACCTTCGGCGGCGGCGGAGGTATCGATCCATCCTGCCATAATCTCCAACTGAAAAGAGGCTTCTCCATAGGAGGGGGAGGACATGTTTCGTGGAGCCGTCTGGCAGCGAATGCTCAGCGAATCCGGACCGGTGAGCGTAAACCCTTCCCGAACCTTACTGCTCGAGGACGCCGCACTCTCGGAGGAGGCTTCAGGGGATGAGCCTTCATCGGAACACCCATACAAAAGAACGAGACCTGAGATTGCGAAGAGAGAGAGAAAGAGCGATTTCACCCCTCTTTGATCTGCCCAAGATGGGCGATGAGTCAAGGCTCTGGATCTCGCGCTGCGCCCAACCCGAAAGCAACGCATCCTCGGCCTATCCGGAATCGCTCGAGGTTTGCGGCGCAATATCCCCTGGATCCTTCGAAACCATCGCGCGCAATTGCTCCCAGGAAGCCTGCAATGCCTCGGTCTCTACTGGCTCGAGCCACTCCTCGGCGCGCTCGGGTTTTCCAGCCTCAATCCATCCCCGTGAAATCTGTAATCGGCTCGCTTCCCGCTCAGGCACCGTCTGCGCCAAAGGCAGAACTCTCTGCCAAGCCATCGCCGTCGCCTCCCAATCGGGCTCCGCCAAATCCGCATGGGCCTCCGCCCAGCGCCATCCTCGCTCAAAACTATCGGGATCGAGCCGGAACGCGGTCTCAAACGATTCCAGGGCCAAGGCCGAGGCTCTCCCCTCTCCCAGAACCCCGTCAACCTCCAGCTGGGATCCATATTTGATGAGAAAGATCCCAATTTCGTCATGATACCCCGGCTCCTCGGGATCGAGCTCCACCGCCCTCAAAAGGAACGGGAGGGCAGCCTCATAGGAACCCAAATCGGCCAAAACCAGCCCCATCTGCTGCTGCACCACCGGTAAATCCGGCTGAAGGGAGTTCGCTTTGCGGAACGCAGCAAACGCCTTGTTATCGGCCCCGACCGATCGAAGAAACTTCCCGCAAAGAATCCATCCATACAGATGATCCGGATTATCCGCCAAAAAACTCTCATAGCTTCGGGCAATGTCCTGCGCCCGCACGAGGAGCCCGTCCTGACCGACTCCCTGCACCGCCGCCGCCACCAAGTCGCGCTCCGAGGCCAGAATCTCAATCAACCTCTGATCGGCAACACTTTCGTCCACTACCGCTTCCTGAGCACGGAGAGGGACCAATCCAGATCCAAGGACCAGCCCAGCCCATAGGCAAAAACAGGAAAAAAAGTTCGTTCTACGATTCATAAAAAGAGGTCTCCCTGCAAAAGACTCGGCTCAAGGGCTACAGGTTCAAGAATTCCCGAATCATTTTCCGCGACCCGACTCACTCGACTCGATACCGGATGCCGCTTCAACGAGCCTTCCTCGTCTGGAAAGGCACAATCACGCACCGCCGCAGCCCCTCCCCGCTCGGGAGACAACCACGCTCGCAACTGGTCCGGCCGAATCCGAACCGGCGCCCGGTGATGGATCGCCTCCATCCATTCGTCTGCCCCGCGGGTCAGCACGACCACTCGCGGTTTCTCATCTGGCTTTGCAAGCAGCACCAAACCCGCCAAGAGAATCCCCGGGCCCGAAATCGGGGAAAAGTAATAGGGCTGCGCACTGGGCGGCTCCCGATGCCATTCAAAAAAGCCCGAAGCCGGCATCACGCAACGTCTCACAGCGAAGGCCTCCCGAAAAGCCCGCTTCTCCTCGGCCGTCTCGGAGCGGGCATTGATTACCAGTCGGTTCCGACTCGGGCCCACTGCCATTTCCGCGCCCCAAGGCATCGGACCCCACTCCTCTTCCGGACCGAGGACCGGAACCTCGACTCCCGGAGATTGATTGTAAACCGCGGCGGGAAAAGGCTGAGGAACCGAACCCGTCAATTCGGACACCTCCTCTTCTGTCAAATGGAAGCTGTATCGACCGCACATAAACCAAGAGCTTTCCCAATCCACTCGCAAAACGCAACTCACCTCTTGCTCCGATCCAAGGAGGGTCGCAAAATTCGGCATAATTACAGCTAGCCCCCAACCGGGATTTTCCCCATTTCGCCTTCGCAACGATTCCGTCACCAACCCGTTCACTCTTTCGCAAACTTACGAAAAACCTTCTGCTATAGAGTCCTCTACCTCTATGATCCTAAAATCGTCATGAATCCATCGCATGTGCTCCAGACTTTGCTCTGCGGGCTCCTCCTCGCCTTGGGAGTCGGATATCCTTCGGCTCAAGCCGAGGCGGAGGTCGCCGTGCAGAGGCTCAGGCTCCAAGAGGTTCTAGCCCGGGCCACAGCAGCTTTCCGTGGAGGAGACTATCCACAGGCAGTGGAGCTCTTCGACATGCTGGATCAGAGTTTTGGCCGCGAACCCGAGCTGCAGGATCCCGCCATTCAGAAAATCCTCCTTCCCGCTCAAGGATACTCCGAGTTCGCCGTTCAGGACTACCCCAAGGCAATCGAGAAATTCAAAGCTTTCCTCGATCAGTTTCCCGAGCCCAGCCCCGTTCACGGATTCGTTCTCTACACTCTCGCCCAGGCCGAGCAACTCAACGACAACCCCGCCGAAGCCGCCCAGCATTTTGGAGCCTTTGTCGAAACCTATCCCGGTTCTCCCGAGACCTCCCTCGCCGCCCTCCAGCAAGCCGATCTTCTCTTCCGCACCGGGGAAACTGAGAAAGCTTCGGCCATCACCGAATCCCTCTACCAATCCTCCGCCCCCGAAAGGTTGCGCAACCAGGCCCGCCTGCGTGCCCTTCAACAAGCTCTTGAGCAGCAAAATTTTTCCCAAGCCTCAGAACTCCTTTTGGACACGGAGTGGAACTTCCGCCAAATGCCGGAACTCACCGTCCTTGCATTCGCCGCCCTCCAAACCGGCGACGCCCTCCTGCAAACCGAGGATTTCTCCGACGCCCTCCAAGCCTACCGACTCGTCCCCACTTACGCCACCCTCCTGAATCGACAACGCCGCCAACTGGACATCGCCCAGAGAATTCTCGACTACCGACTCCGCAACTCCGCCTCCCCCATGGCCTCGGTTTGGAATTCCTACTACGCCAGCCTCATCGCCCGCCTTCAGAGTCAGCTCGAAGCGCTGGAAAGCATGGAGAACTACACTCCGGGCTACCTCCTCCGTTACGGGCAAGCTTTTCTCAGCAACAACCGCGGGCGCGAGGCTTTGATTCTCTTTCGCAACCTCACCGAGGACGACACCCTCCCCGCCCCGATCCGCCAACAGGCCCACTATCGATGGATCCTCGCCAACTTTCTTTTGCAAGAGTGGGAAGACACCCTCACGGTCGCCCTCCAATTCGAGGAAAACTACCCCGATAGCGAGCTCGCGCCGGAAGCACTCTATCTCATCGCTCAAGCCCACCAGGAGCAGCAGAAATATCGCCAAGCCATCGAGGTCTATGAAGAGCTCCTCGAACGGTTTCCCGAGCACTCCCTCGCTCCCCGATGGCGCTTCACCCTCGGCTTCAATCTCGCCATGCTTGAACAATATGAGGAGAGCCGCGAGAACTTCGCCCTGTTCACCGAATTGTACCCCGAGCACCCCTTAGCCACCCAGGCTCGGCTCTGGCACGGCCTCACTCATCAATTCGAAGGAAACTATGAAGAAGCTTTGCAGGAGCTTGTCCCTCTTGCCGAACAATCCCAGAACCATTACCTGTATCCGGAAATACTCTACCGGATCGCCACCGCACACTACGCCCTTCAGGACTACGATACGGCCGCCGAGGAAATCGAAAACTTCCTCGCCCTCTATCCCCAACACCAGCGAGCCGCCGAAGCTACGGTTCTGAAGGGAGACATCCTCATGGGCCAGGGACAGCTCATCCAAGCCTCCTCGGTTTTTGCCCAAGTCACCCCAGACGCCGGCAACCTCTTTCCCTACGCAATCTTTCAGAGGGGCAAGATTTTCAAAGCGCTCGAACGCTACGACCTCATGGTCGAACATTTTTCCGATTATCTCAACCGGGATGATCTCACCGTAAAGCCACGCATAAGCGAAGCTCTCTACTGGCTCGGATGGGCCTACCTGCAAGAAGGGAAGCCCGAGGAAGCACTCGCCCAATTCGACCAAGCCCTCGAGGAGTATGGCAACGATCCCTCGGCAACCGAGATCCAAGCCCTACTCTCCTCCCTGGAGGCCATGAGGGCCGAACTCTTGCGGGAAGACATCGAAAACTTGCCCGAACACCCCGTCCTCGAAGCCGATAACTTCTCGTCTTGGATAGACGCTCAAATCATCGACGCCGAATCGACCGATCGACTGACGTGGTTGAGCCGCCTCAAGTATTTTCAAGCGAACCGGGAACGGTCCCGAGGAGACGAAGACATGGCGAGAACCATCCTTCAGGAAATCGACGAAAAGGTTCCAATGGATCATCTCGACCCCCAAGTCATCGGGCAAATCGGGCTCATCTATTCCGAAGCGGGATATCAATACGCCAACGATTACTTTGACTACATTCTCAGTAACTATCCAACCCATCCAGCCCGGGCCGAAGCCTGGCTGGGAAAAGCACAGATGCTCTTCGAGGAAGGGGAACTCGAGGAGTCCGACGACTTCCTTCGAAAATTCGAAACCCAGATTCCCATCCACCCACTCTCTCCTCGCGTTAAAATTCTTCGAGGACGCATCCTGACTGAACTCGGCTACTACGATGACGCCGAGAAGACCTTTGAAGACATCCTCAAACTCAAACAGGCCCGCGGCATCCCTCACGCCCGCGCACTAGCTGGACTGGCCGAAATGAATGAGAAACGGGGCAATCTGGAAAGAGCCATCCCCTACTGGCAAAGGATTTACACACTCTACCGAGCCTACCCCGATCTCGTCGCAGAAGCCTATCTCCGTAGCGCCATCGATTTCCAAGAACTCGACCGCCCTGAAGCGGCCTATCGATCGCTCGAGGAAATGCTCGCCGACGAGCGGCTCTTGAATACCCCTTCGGCAGCTCCGGCTAACGATATTCGGCGCAGCCTTTTGGAAAAATACGGGCCTCCACCCTGGACCCCGGAGGCGCCAGAAGAATTAACCCAAAATCGCACTTCGGAGGAATCGTCATGAAGGGATCACTACTTTTCCTCTTTTCGATTTTGATCGGGTCGCTCCTCACTCATGCGAGCGAACCTCTCTCTCCATCTCTCTCGAAGGAGACCACCCGCGCGCTACTCGAAAACATGTCAGGACTCCCTCCCCCAATCGGAGGTCCTATCCCCGAAGACGAGTATCTGGAGCTGCGAAAACCTCTTACGGTTACCCTTCTTGGAGGTCGTAGGTTTTCCGGAACCCTCTCCAATATGGAAGACCAACGGATCTACCTCCGGATAGTTCAAGAGGGAGGAGAAGTCGTCCTCTCCTTTCCATTCGAAGAGGTTCAGGAAATTTATTTTCCGGGTAGAGAAATCGTCGAGAGAACCATTGAGATGATCCAAGCCGGCCAACTCAGCGAAGCCCTCCCCTATCTGGAATCGATAATCGGCACTCGTTACCCGCTCTTCCCTCTGATCCCTCCAGAAAAACTCTCATTCTTTCGCGCGCTCCCTCTTTCCGCACTCTCGGTCGACAACCCGGCCCAAGCCATTGCCTACACCAAAGCCATCCGCCCCTACCTAACTCTCCCCGAAGATCAGGACGAGCTAGACGACATTGAACTCCTCGCCTACTACCAACTTCGTCTCACCGAAGAAGCGGAGACCCGCGCTCGTTCCTGGATCGACCGGACCAGCCGATTCGATCAATCCGCTCTTGGCTTTTTTATTCTCTCTGCCCTGCAATTTGAAAACGGCGACATTGAGCAAGCTCTCTATACCGCATTGAATCCCATCGTCTTTTCGGGCGCCAATCCCACGGCCTACCTCGATCAGTGCTATGCGATCGCGATCGCCTCGGCCCATCTCCTCGATGATCCGATCGAACGGGACAAGCTCCTCGATGAATTGTGGACACGAGACCTCCAGTGGAAACCGCTCCAGGCTTTTCTTTCGGCGGCAAAGGGACTGGAAGACCTGGAAATTAAAAACCCCGAAGGCTTCTTACAGCCCGTCCTCATTGAAAAGGACAAGTCGGAGGATCTGCTAAATTCAAAATCAACCGATAGCGAGCCATCGCCCAATCCCGTCGAGCTTGCTCCACTCTAAATAATTCAACGTCATTCCCGAGCTATTATGAAAATTATCTACAGCCTCCTCATCTCCGCAATTCCGACCCTGCTGCTCGCGCAGGATACGGGAGCTCCTGTTTCGACAAACAACACCAGTCTCTTCGGTATGATTCAGCAAGGTGGATGGGCCATGATCCCGCTGGCGGGTTGCTCTCTGGCCATGCTCTTTCTCATCATCTACAGCTACCTCGAAACCCGACGCAGCCGTTTCATCCCCGACGCCCTCCTCCCCCAAACCCGCGAGGCACTCAGCAATCATGATGTTCAGGCAACCTCCGAAACGCTCAAAGCCACCAACACCGTCCTCGGACGCAGCCTAGCCCCAGCCCTCCTCAAACTTCGGAGCGACCGCCCCAACCTCAACAAGGAGCAAGCCGAGAACCTTTTGGTCGAAAACTTGGAAGCGGAAGAAAACAGCGTCTCTCAGTGGGTCAATTACCTGAACGTAGTAGCCGCTGTCGCCCCCATGATCGGACTCCTCGGAACCGTCAGCGGAATGATCAGCGCCTTCCAAACCATCGGACAAGGCGGAATGGGCCGCCCTGAACTCCTCGCCGGAGACATCGGAGAAGCCCTCATCACCACAGCGACCGGACTAGTAATCGGAATCCCCGCCATGATCTTCTACTTCATCCTCCGGAACCGCTTAGGACACCAGATGATCCAAACCACCCAAACCGCATCGGAACTGATTGATGCAATCGACGAAGACTAAATCACTATCGAAGTGATTCGATCCAAAGACAACTTTCGTAACTTATTCGAGCGAAATTAAGCCACAAGGGCACGGGACAAGATCAGCCAAACAACCCCTTGCGCAACCCGGTCCCAACCGAAAGCCCCTTCCAGTCGGCACCCCGCAATGGGTGAGGTCTTCGCGCCCGCTTCCCATCCGGTTCGCCCTCCATGGCTTTTCTCACAAAATCCTCCGACCCCAGCACCATCCCATCCGAAAAATAGCGAACCCGGCACCGCAAAACCACAGAAAGAGGCAACTTCCCCTTCTCCTCCCGCAAAACCCGAACCGCTTCTTCGTGGGAAATAGACGCTTTCCCTTCTTTCTCACCATCTCCAGCCCCATACAAAGTCTGCCGATACCCCTCTAGGTCCTTATCCACAACAGACAACCCGGCCCGAGCCAGTCGCCCACCCCCAAGAGCCTCCGCATACCCACAAAACCGATAATCCTTAGGATCCGAGACCAGCCCCGCCCGAACTGCATTCAGGTCAATATAGGCCGCTACCGTCCGCAAAGCCCAACGATCCCCTTCGACCAAAACACTCTTAAACCTAGCCGACCAAAGTGGCCCAAACCGATCTCGTGAGCGGTTAAACCAAAGCGTAAAACGAAGCTTCAGAGTCCGCATAAACTCCGAAACATCATGCATCCGGCGGGTAAGGTCCTTCCGCAACTCTCTCCCATCAAGGAAGTTATCCTTCAAATGCCCCTCCAAAACCTCCGCAGGCATTGGATTCCAGGGAGTAGGCTTAGGATAAAGCTTCCGATACCGACGAACCAACTCCGCATCTGAAACCTCTGTCCCTGCTGGTGGCACCTCCACCAAAATATGGAAATGGTTCTTCATCACCGCATAAGTAACCACCCGAACCCCAGAAAACTCAGCCACCTGCCAGATCATCTTCCGCAAAACCTCCCTCTCCCGATCCCCAAAGAGAGCCTCTCCATTCACTGTCCGGCTCATCAGATGATGATAAGACAAACGATCCAATTCCTTGCGCCTGACCCTGCCCATGGCTCCTACTTTTTCCAATCTACTCAGATAGTCAAACCTAAATAGAACAGTTATATTTTATTGGGTTTCATCTGTATTCACTAAAGAAATAAACGACATCGTCATGGTCAGGATTCTGCTGGATCGAGGCTTTCCTCCTCCTCGCTCTTCGATAGATAAAGCGTGCGAGTAGGATAGGCGAACTCGATTTCGTGTTCTGCAAATGCACGCACCATCGCCAAATTTACGGCCTGTTGGATGTTCATGTAGAGGTTATAGTCCGGGTCCAAGACATAGTATACGACCTCGAAGTCATAAGAACTTTCTCCGAAACCCTTAAAATGAGCTCTGTCGAAACGTGTTTGTTCCTGTTCCTCAATGAATGATTTCACCATGCCCGGAATCGACTCCAATTGATCCGGAGTGGTTTGGTAGATCACTCCGAAACCGAAAACGACGCGGCGTTCGTACATCCGCTTAAAATTCCGAATCCGGCTCGAGGTCAGGTCATTATTTGAGAAAACCAACTGTTCCCCGGAGAGGCTACGAACTCGGGTGGTTTTGATGCCGATCTTCTCCACAACCCCCAACAGGTCGCCCACGATAATGAAATCGCCCACTTCGAAGGGTTTGTCCAAGACAATCGAGAGGGATGCGAAGAGATCCCCGAGGATACTCTGAACCGCCAACCCGATCGCGATTCCCCCTATCCCCAATCCGGCAATGAGCGCCGTAACATCATAGCCAAGATTTGAAACGATTAGGAGAAAGGCGATCGACCAGACCACGACTCGGGCCAGATAGCTAAACCATAGAATTCCTGCGCCGGATTCGCCTGTCGCCGAGCGTTTTTTCCCGTAGAAGATAATGAATCCCACGAGAAACGAGGTCGCCCAGATTCCAGCTTGAAGGACGACCACAAAAAATCCACCGCGGTCGAGCCATTTCTCCGCCCTCCCCAACTCTAACCATTCCGTCCCCATCCATACGGCGAAAAGCGCCAGTAAGAGCGTTTTGGTATTCCTCAGGGCCACCAGAAGCTGGTCGTCTATAATGGTCTCGGTCCTCTTACTGACCTTCTCGAGATGATGGCATCCGATCCTCAGGATTAGCTTTGCGGCGAGGAAAACTCCGGCCGCTATACCGATTACGATCAGGATATCCAAGAAGGTGCTGGTCTCTTCGGGCATGCGCTTATTGGAAACGTCCGGCCGAAAACCGCAAGAACAAGGCGAACTTTTTGAAACTTAATCGAAAAGTCCATCCCTTCCCCAGAAAACAAAAGAGGCTAATATCCTTCTCGGTACCTTCTAATGACTCGGAATAAATCGGCTTCGAACTCGCCAAACGGCCCGAACTTTGCTCAACTGAGGGTAGCGATGAGAGCTTTAACGCTTCTATTTTTTCTTTCCTGTCTCCAGGTGGCGACCGCCGATGAGATTCAATCTGCGATTGATGAAGGCATCGCGGCCTTCGGCGACGAACAATATTCCCAAGCGGCCTCTCAGTTCGAGCTGGCGGCCCAACTCCTGCGCGAACGGTCAGGCGCCTCATTGGCCAAGGCCCTCCCCACATCACCAGAGGGATGGACCACGGAGGATGAACCCGAGATACAGGCTGTTGGCGCCTCCGTCATGGGAGGGATGACTTCCGCGTCCCAGACCTATCGTAAAGGCGACAGTTCCGTAAATGTCCGCATTATGAGCGACTCTCCGCTGGTCGGGCAGATTTCCATGCTTCTCGAAAATCCATCGATGGTCCAACAATTGGGACAAAAGATATTCAAAGCAGAAGGGATTGAGGGAATCGTGACCTATGATGAGGATTCTTCTTCCGGGACCCTCACCGCCGCCGTGAGTGATCGATTCTTCATTTCCGTGGATGGAAACGCCGTGGACGTGGCGACCTTGGAAGAATTTGCAAAGGGCGTCGATGTGGAACTCCTGAACCAACAATAGGTTCGGGATCGAAGTTCCTAATCGGCTTCCTCATGCATTGACACTGCAGCTTCGCGACCAATGGTATAGGTCCATGTTTGAACTGGAAGGAAAAGTAAAAGAAGTCTTTGACGAGCAAACTTTCGGGAGCGGATTCCGCAAACGGGAATTCGTGGTAACCGTCGAAGACGGTAAATACCCGCAAGATATTAAATTCGAATGCGTGCAGGACAAGATCCAGCAACTCGATAACGTTTCTGCCGACGACACTGTGAAAGTCAAATTCGACATCCGTGGACGCGAGTGGAAAGGCAACTACTTCGTTAATCTAAGCGCATGGCAGGTCAATTCTGTCTCCGGAGGCGACTCTGCTCCCGACTCCATCGAGCCGGCATCGCAAGACGAGCCGCCCGACGACATCCCCTTCTGATGAGTCAGAGGGGCAGAGACCGAGCCATGCAGAACCAAACTTTCTTATGGCTAAACATCGATTCTATCTCTGCGCCTCGTCTGCCGACGCGGGCCTGACAACGACTTCACTCGGGGCCGCCCGAGCCCTGGATCGCCGGGGCATCCGCGTCGCTTTCTGTAAACCGATCAGTCAGCGACCGGTCACCGAAAAAAACCTCGATCCGTCCATCGTCTTCGCTGAAAGGCTTCTGAGCATCAAGCCTCCGGCTCCGATCGACCTCGCCGTCGCCGAACAATACATTCGCGAGAACCGGGTCGATGACCTCATGGAGCAGGTCGTTGAAATGATCGAGAGCCTCTCCGAGAAAGCCGACGTTCTCATCATTGAAGGGCTGCTTTCCGAGGAATCCCAAACCTTCAAGAACCGCCTAAACCGCGACGTGGCTCGCGCAATCGGGGCCGAGATCATTTATGTCGGTCGGTACGTGGGCTCCGATATTCGTTCATTCTCGCAGGAGATTGAGATGGCCGCCTCGATTCATGGCGGTGTCTCGGTCGCCAATGTCGTTGGAGCCATTGCCAACCGCCTCCCCACGGATGAGGCAAGCAGTGATGACGAGTCCCACAAATGGCTCTCCGATCCACAAAGCGAGTGGAAAGCCAATTTCCAGAAGCGCATTGAGGCAGAGTCGGAAATCTTTACCGATGGGACCTTGGATATCCTCGGATGCGTACCGGAGAATCCAGCCCTTCAATCGGTACGCACCAGAGATGTCGCTGAATTTCTGGGAGCGGAAATCCTATTTCCAGGCGAACTAGAATCCCGCCGCGTAAGCGCGATCACCCTTTGCGCCCGGAATGTGACCAATCTCCTTCACACTCTCAAATCGGGGGCACTGATCGTCACCCCGAGTGACCGGGATGACGTCATCATGGCCGTTTGCCTCTCCGCGATCAACAAAGTCCCGCTTGCCGGACTGATCATCACTGGCAAGGTGCCCATGCGCGAGAATGTGCTCGAGCTCTGCCGCCCGGGAATCGAGGAAAGCGGCCTTCCAGTGCTTCGCGTCCAAACCGAGAGCTTCCTCACCGCCTCGACGCTCTCCCGGATCTCGCCGCACATCCCCGTCGATGACCTCGACCGAATGGAGCAGGCCATGGACTACGTCGCCCGCCATTTGAATTTCGATTGGTTCCACAACCGACTTTCAAAGGAAATCGAGCGTCGTGTTTCCCCTGCCGCTTTCCGTCTTCAGCTGACTCGGGCCGCCCGGGAAGCCAACCGGAAGATCGTCCTTCCGGAAGGCGAAGAACCGCGCACCATCGCCGCGGCAATTGCCTGCACGAACCGCAACATCGCCAAATGTGTCCTTCTCGGCAAACCCGATGAGGTTCGACGGATCGCTACGGCGCAAGGTCTCCATCTCCCCGATAGTCTGGAAATTCACGATCCCACCGAGATCGCCGAACGCTATCTCGAACCATTGCTCGAGCGACGTCGCCATAAAGGCCTGACCGTCAAACGCGCCCGGGAAGAACTTGAGGACACAGTCGTCCTGGGCACCATGATGCTCGCCCTCGACGAAGTGGACGGCCTGGTCTCCGGGGCAGTCCACTCTTCCGCCAATACAATCCGGCCCGCTCTCAAGCTGATCAAGACCAAGCCCGATGCCCGCTTGGTCTCTTCCGTGTTCTTCATGTGCCTGCAGGACCAGGTCCTCGTTTATGGAGATTGCGCGGTCAATCCTGATCCAAGCGCCGAAGAGCTGGCCGACATCGCCATACAAAGCGCAGCGACTTCCCGCCAGTTCGGCATCGACCCGAGGGTCGCTCTCATCAGCTACAGCACCGGCTCCTCCGGTTCAGGCGTCGATGTGGAAAAGGTCCGCGAAGCGACCGAAATCGCCAAGAAGATGAACCCGGACTTTCTCCTGGATGGCCCTCTTCAGTATGATGCCGCCGCCATCCCGGATGTGGCCGAAAAGAAGGCTCCGGACAGCAAAATCGCCGGCCGTGCCAACGTTTTCGTATTTCCCGACCTGAACACCGGAAACACGACTTACAAAGCAGTTCAGCGAAGCGCGAACCTGATCTCGATTGGCCCCGTTCTTCAAGGACTCCGTAAGCCAGTCAACGACCTCAGCCGCGGGGCTCTCGTCGATGATATCATCTACACCATTGCCGTGACCGCGATCCAAGCGGCCGCAGATTCTTAATCTTGATTGTTTCAGGCGGCTCCGGGGAAAGTTCTCTCCGGAGCCGCTTTTTTTGCACTTATCCCAACCCTCCGAAAGTGGCCAAATCCCTCCGGGATCGACCTACTCTGCTCTCAATCGTTTGGCGCTCTATATCGAAGAACCGCATCCCGCTCTAAGGACATGCAATATTCACGCGCCATTTAGTTTAATTTTGATAAATCGAAGGAAGCCCCTGATCGAAAGTGCCTTGCACGACTTGACTCGCCCCTCAAGTTCTGGCCACTTCCAAAGACTTGACCCAATTCCCAACTCCCGCATGAAGAAAACTCCACTTCTCGCCCGGCAGATGATCTACCCCTTCTGCCTTGTCACAACTCTGTTCGCCCTTTGGGGATTTGCGAACGACGTCACAAATCCCCTAGTCAAAGCTTTCCAGCAGATCTTCCTGATCAGCGCCGCAGAAAGCGGGCTAGTTCAAACTGCATTCTACGGAGGGTACGCAACCATGGCGATCCCTGCGGCTCTTTTCATCCGCAAGTTCAGCTACAAGTCCGGGATTCTCGTTGGCTTGGGTCTCTACGCTACAGGCGCCCTCCTGTTCATCCCCGCTGCTGGAGAGATGGAGTTTACCCTCTTCCTGATCGCCCTCTACATCCTGACCTTTGGCTTGGCTTTTCTCGAGACAACGGCCAATCCCTACATTCTCTCGATGGGACCACCAGAAACTGCCACCCAACGGCTGAATCTCGCGCAGGCCTTCAACCCCGTCGGCTCGCTGATTGGAATGGTGGTCGCCAGCCATCTCGTTCTCGCTCAGTTAAACGTCTCCGAATTTCGCACCGAGCAGATGGAGCTCCATCCTGAGTATTCCGAGATGCTTCCGGGCGAGGTGGACGCGGAGATTACTGCCTCGCTCCACGATTTTGCGGAGACTTCTCCAGAGGAACATGCGCAGTTCCGCTCCGAAGACCTTTCGACCATCAAAGCACCTTACGTCGCGATTGCCGGAGTTGTTCTTCTCACCTTCCTAGCCTTCGCGGTCTCCCGATTTCCCAAGAACACCGAAGAAGGCAAAACACTCCACTTCTTCGGGACCGTTAAACGGCTGGTTTCCACGCCTCACTACATCTTCGGGGTTCTCACTCAGGTTTTCTACGTCGGTGCCCAGATCATGTGCTGGACCTTCATCATTCACTACGCGATGGGAACGCTCGGCATGAGCGCGTCTCAGGCCCAGAACTACAACATTGTAGCGATGATCCTTTTCGTCTCTAGCCGTTTCCTCTGCACTTTCCTCCTGCGGTTTCTCAACCCAGGACTGCTACTTGGTATTTTCGCTTGCCTCGGTGTACTCCTGACTCTCGGGGTTATTTTCATCCCGGGAATGCCGGGTCTATACTGCTTGATCGGCATCTCCATCTGCATGTCCCTGATGTTCCCCACCATCTACGGCATTTCGCTGGAGGGTATGGGGCAGGACGCCAAACTGGGGAGCGCGGGCCTGATCTTTGCCATCGTCGGGGGCGCTCTGATGCCGCCTCTTCAGGGACGGATCATCGATGCGGGTTCGATCGAAATTGGCGGGCTCATCATCGCGGGGGTGCGGGCCTCTTTCATTCTCCCGCTCATCTGCTTTGTCGTCGTGGCCATCTTCGGCTTTTTCAACACCCGCAAGGCCACATAGGACGGAAGGACCGAGAATCGGTTTAGCGCCCAAAGATAAGTTCAAGGGCTCGGCGCAAATCCGAACCCGGAACGTATCCGTCACCCTTCTTGTCCAGTAGATCCTTACACTTAGCAAAGGCGAGATCACCATCGTAGGCGATGACCTCCGCACCAGATCCAGATCCTTTCATCGCCTCAGCAGAGATCCGACGAAAACGGAGAGGTACCCCATACTCCGAGAAATCCACTTCCCATCCGGCTCCCGAATCCCCGATTTCGTCGCCCGCCATACCGGGGCTTCTCCTTACTAAATCCGGAACCCCGGAATAAGGAACGCGAACCCGAACTGCGGCCGGCTGACGCAAAAGAAATTGCCGCGGACCGGAAATCTTGCCCGCCAGCGCCAGACGATAATATTCGAGAGGATCCCAGCCGCTCAGATTGATTCCATTCCACGGGCCGTGTTGATTTTTGGACCCATAACGCTGCTTATTGTACCACCAGGCAAAATCAGAATCGAGCTGCACTCCGATCTCGAAATGCAAATGGGACCGACTGCGAGGAATCGTATAGCCCCCTGCCGTTGAACCCATGATCCCGAGAGTCGCCCCCTGCTCGACGAAAACACCCGCCCGAACTCCCGAATCGATCGACCTCAGGTGAGCGTAAAGTGTGTAAAACTCAATTCCCTCATAGTCATGTCGGATCACGACATATTTTCCGTAGGATGAGTTCCCCGCGATTTGGTTGGTATAAACGACCTCCCCGGGCATCGCCGCAAAGGCTGGATCGAGCGGGCGTCCATTGCGATCCCTCTCAACCGGCTTCAAATCGAGGGCTTCGTGAAAACGATACCCTCCATTCCGAACACAACCGTAAAGCCCGGACTCCACCCGCCCCGAAGAAGTCGGCTGGATAAAATCTTCCAGAGGCTTTCCTTCCAAAAACGCCCGGTTGGGTGTGGGCCAGACCAATGGCAGACGATCGGCCCAACTCGATGATCCCCCTCCCATCACAAGAAGTGCAAGCGCTCCAATCCCCAGGAATCTACCCCGGAGTTTCCGTACCATTTCCCTAGCTTTCAATTAAGTCCCCGATTCCGCTGTCTTGCCTTGGTGCGATCCCGCATTCGCCCTTCGCCGAATCACCGGTTATTGCGCCGGAACTCGACGAGAGTACGGTTCATATCCACCACCAGTTGCGGCATATCTTCGTCCGAAACTTCCAGGAAGGTGTATAGAATCCCATCATCGATCATCCCGTCGATCTTGCGCGCACCGATCGGGCTCTGATTGTCAAAAAAGATAAAGGAGTACCCAATCGCGTCTCCCGAAGTGCGACGCAACTGACGAGAAGCCGAAGGCGTCAACAGGTAGCGAACCGCCAACCCACGCTCCACTTGGACCATCTCGATTCGAATAATATCCATGGGCCCGAAAAGTGGACGCTGCGGAAGACGATACCGAGATTCACTGATGGGAAGAGTAACGTAAGGATCTTCCCGACCTGGAATCGAGCTGGTCGACTCGAGGTAGATCGTCGGAACATGTGGATCCTCGATGGTAGTTGAACGACATCCGGCCACAAGCGTGAGAAGACCGACGAGAAAGGAGCTGATTAGAAATCGTTTCATCACTGAGCAGTATGCCCTTATTGCGAATCGAGTTCCCCAAAAAGGCAAGAGTTCATCCGAATGACCATTCGTTTTTAGATGAGAACAAAATCGAGCTGATCTTCGATTTTCTGAATCAAATCTGGACGCACCTCAACCGCCCGCACCTCGTATTCGCGATCTTTCTTCGGATGTCGATAGGTCTGCGTCCCATCCTCCGCGATTCGTCCGGTCGGGCGAAGCACGCGCTTACGCTCAAGATGAAGGGCGAGAATGAAACAAAGTACTCCGCGAATCTCTTCGCGCTCAAGATCCTCGTCTCCCTCCGGCGTATCGTTCATCATCTGGTCAAACAAATCATCCGCCGTTTCGACCGCTTCCCGAGCCACTTCTTTTTCCGCCTCGTTTGACCGAAAAGTCCGCAACCACTGAGCGATAGGGCGGGCCTCTCCCAGGTTCAATTCCTCATCCGGGTCAAAATCGAGCCGAATCAACCCCTCTTTTTCCACGATGCAAAGAACAGACCTCACCTGCTGGCCGTCCGTAAACGGCTGCTCGGAACCCGTAGATTTACGGGATCCACTCTGGAGACTCCATTCCTGCATACGGATCCAATTCAAGCTCCGAGGAGCTAAATTGACGAGGGAAAAGCGATAAGGGCGCTCCCCTTTTAAAGCAAATCCTCCGAAAGAATGAACCTTCGCAAATATTTGATGGTGACCTTCGCCTCCCCATCGCACTAAAACTTCCGCATGTCCGGTAAACTCATCGCCATCGGTGACGTCCATGGTTGCGCACACGAACTGGAAGACCTTCTCGATAAGCTCTCTCCCGGGAAGCATGACCGTGTTCTCCTTCTCGGCGACCTGATCAATCGAGGCCCGGAAAGCCACCGAGTGGTGAAAATTGCGAGGGAAAACGGCTTTCGCAGCATCATGGGCAACCACGAGCACCGCCTCATCACCTACCGCGAGCACCGGGATCCCTCCATTCTGAAATCCTACGACTACGAAACCCTCCAGCAACTTCACCTCGAAGACTGGGATTATCTTCGACACATGGAGGCCTTTTACGAGACCGAGGATTCCGAATTCGTCTGCGTCCACGGAGGATTTCGCCCCGGGCAGCCATGGCGGACCCAATCCATTTCCACGGTCTGCAAGACCAAGTGGATCTCTCCGGAAGACATCCCTCCCGCCCAGCGCCGTGGCAACAACTCGATCCACTGGTCTGAGCTCTGGGAAGGCCCCGCTACCGTAGTCTACGGTCACACCCCTAACCCAGAAGTCCGTTACGCTCCCCACGCTCTCTGCATCGACACCTCCTGTGCCTACGGCGGATTCCTAACTGCCTGCATCCTCCCGGACATGGAGATCGTTCAAGTCAAAGCCCGCAAAGTCTATGCTTAATCAGTAAGTGAATCATTAGCTACCTCGCATCGAGTCAATCATTTTTAACCTGGTTTATTATATCCTGTAAGTGATTGGAATTCGGCCACTTAATATCAGCGAATATCCAAAAAACACCATCCTCGAATTTTAGAGAACTGCCCTGCCCTTAGAACGACACGAGTCTGGAGACGCAAAAAAAGCGAGTCCCCGCAAAACGGGAACTCGCTTGGAAAATTTTCTGCTCGGATCGCTTAAGCGACGCGCTCGACTACGAGGTCCGGAGTATTTGGACGCTTCGGTGCGAGACGATAGGCTCCCTTGAGGAATTCGAGGGCGGCTTCCGAGTTTCCTTCGTCGTTGTAATGGATCATCATGAGCGGCTCTCCCTGTTTCATCTGGGTGCCGACCTTCTTGATTTCCGAAATACCAACGGCTGGATCGAGGGTGCCGTTCTTGCGCTGAGCGAGCATCCGCACTCCGCGGGCAATCATGCCGGCGTTGATGGTGTGGACATAACCGCGCTTCGGAGAAGGCAGCTTCTTGCAATGCTTGGCCTTCGGCAACTTCTCGGGATCGTCGATCATGCTGACGTCGCCGCCTTGAGCACCGACCATCTCCTTGAACTTCTCGAGAGCCGAGCCGTCCTTCAGGTGGCGTTGAACCGTCTGCTTGGCGGAGAGGGTCGAACCCGCGACACCGGAGAGGCGAACCACTTCCATGCCGAGCTTCAGGACCATTTCCTTCAAATCTTCCGGACCTTCGCCCTTTAGGAGCTCAATGGCTTCCTTAATTTCCAGAGCCGTGCCGACCGAATCACCCAACGGCTGATTCATGTCGGTGACGAGGGCCACGCAACGGCGCTTCATGGAGCGACCGACGCGGGTGATTGAACGAGCCAACTGCTTGGCTTGCTCCAAATCCTGGATAAAGGATCCATTCCCCCACTTCACATCGACGACAAGGCTTTCCGCACCGGCAGCCAACTTGCGGCTGAGAACACTGGCGGTGATGAGCGGCAAACTCGGGATGCTCCCGCACTTCTGGCGAAGTGAATAAAGGGTCGAATCGGTCGGAGCGATCTCCTTGTCCTGCTCAATGATCGCGCAGCCGACTTTGTTCAACTGCTCGACGAAGGTCTCCAAGTCCATCGACTTTTTGAACCCCTTGATCGAAGAGAGTTTCTGCAAGGTGCTGATCTCCAACTCCTCATCGACTCCATTGATCGTCGGCATGACCACGCCGCAAGCTGCAGCGAGCGGTGCGAGGACGATGCTGGTTTTGTCACCCACCCCACCGGTGGAGAACTTATCAATCTTCGGGCGGCTCAACTTGGTGAGGTCGATCATTTCACCGGAGAGCATCATCTCCTCGGCAAATGTCGCCGTCTCCAGAGCTGACATTCCCTGGAAGTAGACCGCCATCAAAAGGGCTGCGAGCTGGGAATCGGGTATCTCCTTATCCAGGACCGAATCCACGATGTAGCGAATTTCTTCCTCGGAAAATTCGCTCCCGTCGCGCTTTTTCTCGATTAGAGCCGAATAACTTGGCTTAACAAACTTTCGAGGCGAAACGATTTTCTTTCTCATTAAATGACTTTTTCTTGCTTTCTGGCTGACGCTTTTGAATCCGTAAAGCCTGACAGATTAGCAAATTACAAATATCCTTGTCCAGCTTTAAATTATGACACCAGCATTCGATCTCCAATACTCCATCACGACATGGATCCAGGAAAGCGCGCAGGAATTGCCCGACTTCCCCGAAAATTTTGATCCGGTCGTCCGACCCGCCGATCCACGATTTGGCGATTTTCAAGCCAACGGAGTCCTCCCCTTGGCCAAACAATTGAAGACGAATCCGCGGCAGCTCGCGACGGCCCTGATGGAGAAAATCGCGGCGCACCCCTCCCTCAGTGAGGAGCACTTCGACCTGACCATCGCCGGCCCGGGCTTCATCAACATCCGACTGAAGCCTGCATTCCTAACCGCATGGACTTCAGCATTTAATGACCCGGACCGTCTCGCTGACGGGCTGGACCACCTCTACCGCGGCAAGACCGTGGTGATGGACTTTAGTGGTCCCAACACGGCCAAGCAAATGCACGTCGGCCACATCCGGTCGACCGTCATCGGCGAAGCCATTTCACGCCTCCTTTCCTTCTGCGGGGCCAAGGTCGTCCGCGACAATCACATTGGCGACTGGGGAACTCAATTCGGCATCCTTCTCCTCGCCTGCAAGCGCTTCGGTTTCGACTTCGATCAGGACCCGGTAACCGCCCTTCCGGCCCTTGAAGATCTTTACCGCCAAGGCAATCAACTCGTCGAGGAGGACCCTGAAGCGAAGAGCGAAGCACGCCAAGAGCTGGTTCTTCTCCAAAATGGGGACGAAGAAAGGCTCGAGATCTGGAAAAAAATCAACGAGCTGAGCCAAGGGGCCTTCAACGACCTCTACCGTCGGCTCGGGGTTTCCTTCGACCTGACTTTGGGCGAAAGCCACTACCGCGATCAAGTGGCCGGCGTCTGCGAACAGCTGGAATCCCTGAAGATCGCTGAAGAGAGCGATGGGGCGTTGGTGGTTTTCCACCCCGAGCATCCTCGTTTCAACGAGCAGCCTTTTATCATCCGGAAGTCGGACGGGGCCAGCAACTACGCAACGACAGACCTCGCCACCGTGGCCTACCGCTGCGAGGAGCTTGGAGCCAGCGAAATTATCTACGTCACCGATGGTCGCCAGCAAGACCACTTCGAACAACTTTTCCTCACGGTGAATAAGTGGTTCGCCGCGTCTGGCAAAGAAGCGCCCGCTCTGCGCCACGTGTGGTTCGGAACCATTCTGGGCGAGGGCGGAAAAGCGATCAAGACCCGGAGCGGAGGCTCGGTAAAGCTCCGCGACCTGATTGATGAGGGCGTCGAACGGGCGCGTCTCATTGTGGACGAAAAGAATCCGGACCTCCCAGACGAAGAGAAGGATTCGATCGCCGAAGCCGTCGGCATCGGTGCCATACGCTACGCCGACCTCATGCAAAACCGCACTCATGACTACGTCTTCTCGTGGGACAAGATGCTGAGCTTCGACGGCAATACCGCGCCTTACCTCCTCTACGCAGCAGCCCGCATCCACGCGATCTTCCGAAAGGCAGGGCTTCAGCCCGGAGAAGGTGAAGAGCAGGGAGACGCTCTCCAAACCGAGGAGGAGATTCTTCTCGCCCGCCAACTAGCGCTTTTCCCGGCCGCCGTGGCACAGGTCACTCAGGATCTCCGTCCGCATTTCCTCTGCACCTATCTCTTCGAGCTAGCGAATGCCTTCAGCAGTTTCTACAATGCCAACCGGGTCATGGTCGACAATCCTGCCGAACAGGGACGCCGTCTCATGCTTTGCTCACGGACCCTCTTATTCCTGAAAACCGGACTCCATCTCCTCGGGATCGAAACCCTTGAAAAGATGTAATCCGATGCGGATGTGATTCTCCACTACCTCGCCATAGACACAGTCTGCGCGGTTCTCGCGTGGAGCTTACTCGCCGATCGACTTGTCGGCACCGGCCCCCACGCGCTCTCTTTTGCGTGGACCGGCGCCGGTGTCTGGCTGGTGTATGTGGCGGATCGATGGCTCGATTCCCTACCTGGGAGTACCGAGCTGAAGCCTGGCGCCCGCCACCGCTTTGCCGCGCGGCACCGTCAATCGTTGGGAATCGCGTGGATTATCGTTTGGAGTGTCTCTGTCGCCAGTGCTCTCGTCGTTCTTTCAGGAGAAATCCTTCTCGCAGGGACCTTCGTCGCGGCGCTCGCCATCGGCTACCTATTGATCATCCAGCGGATCCCTTCCAAAAACGAATCCGGAAAACTCCGCGCCGGCGGCGGTTTGGCTGTAGGCATCCTCGTTGCGACCGCGGCCAACCTGTTTCCCGCTATCGAGGGCGCGGCCAGCCCCTGGATCAAGATCATTGTCTGGCTTCTCACGGCATGGGCCTTTTTCTTGCAGACCCGCTGCACTCGACTCTGGGAAGAGGGAGAAACCATCCCTTGGCTCTGGCTACTCATCTTTACCATCGTCGGCGCCCTGGCCGCGATCGTTCTGGGAGAAATTCCCGCCGCAGTAGCAGTGGTCTCGCTCGCCCTCTGCATTCTCGTCGTCGACTTCCTCAAAATCCGGGACAAAGTCGCCGTCGCCGATTGGATCCTGGCCCTCGCCGGAGCCTGCGGATGGATCACGGCTCTGATGACGGGGGCTTGGGGCGGATAACCGAATGAGGCTCGATTGGCTCGCGACCCACCGGGGCGGAACGCCGTAGATTCGAGTGATGAATCAGCCAATAGACTCCCAATCCGAGCAATCCGAAGACCAACCCGCATAGGCCCCAAAAAGTCGGCCCGAAGAAGAACAAGCCTCCACTCTCCTTACGCTTCGCATCCTGACTGATCCCGATGAAGATCGCAATGTGGAGGGCGATCACCAAGCAACTCCAAGCGAGTCCGATAATCCAGAATAATGCGGAAAAACCGCCACCAAGCAAAAAGGGGTAGAAGGGGAAGGGCATCGATTCCATAAGCGCTAAACCAGAAAAATACAGGCTCCACATCGGGAGCCAAGGCCCAAATTCCTCGTGATCTTTGATCGTGAGCAATCCACTCGCGGCCCTGTTTATGCCCTTTCATTTCTCTCGCTTATCGATGTCAGACCTCGGAGAATACAGAATCATGGAAAACGCACCCGTCGACTCCCCTGCAACTCAAACTAGCAACGCCCTCAACCAAACTCGGGACAACCTCAAGCTGCTCGGAGTCTTCTACATCATCCTCGGGCTCCTGGCTCTCCCCACTTTAGCCTTCTTTGGCTTTCATGGGCAGATCATGGACCAGCTCCTCCAAGCGGCTCCCGATCCCGAAACCAGAGACGCGATTGCCAAACTTGTGAACGTCTCGTTCATCGGCCTGGTGGTCTTCATCATCGTTCACGTCGTTTCCTGCATCTACATCGGAGTCTGCTTCCGCAAACAACGCCATCACACCCTTTGCGTTGTCGCAGCAGCCTTCTGTTGCCTGTCCTTTCCTCTCGGCACGATCCTCGGAGTATTCTCCCTTGTCGTCTTAATGAAAGAAGAAGCCAAGCAACTCTTCGGAAAGACCATTCCCATTGAGTGATCGTCCGTCCTTGCCCTTGGCTAAACCAAATTTATGAAACGAATCCGCATCTACCACCTTACCGAGTACTCTTTCTCTGAACCCGTCGAGCTCTCGAACCACACTCTTCTCCTGCGCCCGCGAGAAGGCCACGATATCCGCATTGCCTCCTCGCGCCTCTTGGTGGAGCCGGATCATTCGGTAAAGTGGTATCGAGATATTTACGGCAATTCTGTAGGGATCGTACGCATCCACAAACCTTCGAACCGTCTCCGCATCGAGAGTGAGGTAGTCATTGAGAACTACGCGACCCGCCCCCTCGACTTCCTGGTCGATGAGCGGGCCGTCACCTATCCGTTTCCCTTTGAACCGGAAGAACGGCTCGATCTACTCCCCTACCGGACGCACACCTGGCCCAATGATACGAAATCTCTCAAAGAGTGGGTCTATCACTTCTGGAAACCCGGCGAAGCCATCGAGACCTATGTCCTTCTGGACCGCATGAGCAAGGCCATCGTCAGCGAATGCGGATACAATATGAGGGAAGAGCCGGGCGTACAGACTCCTGACGAAACCCTGAAACAGAAATCCGGCAGCTGCCGTGACTTTGCGACTCTCTTCATCGAAGCCTGCCGCTACCTGGGATTTGCCGCCCGCTTTGCCAGCGGCTACCTCCACAATCCAGGAAGCAACCAACACGGCTCAACCCATGCCTGGTCGGAGGTCTACCTACCCGGAGCGGGCTGGATCGGATTCGACAACACCAGCGGGCTGGTCACCGGATCCGAGCACATCGCTACTGCGGTTCACCGTCACCCGGAATCCATTCCTCCCGTCTCGGGAAGCTTCATGGGATCAGGCAACGTCACCTCGACCATGAAAGTCGAAGTCGCCGTCGCCCAAATCTAAACCGCTCCTCGCGGAGCAGCCAAGGCGGCGATTAGGTATTAATATCCAGAATGCCGACCACGCCGATCACGATCAGGTAAATTGCCACGATCCAGTTGAGTAGTTTCGGCTGGACCAGGATCAAGATGCCGGCGATCAGAGCGAGAAGGTATTCCAGAGTAAGATTGAGTTCCATAGGAAGGTAATTCTCATCGGGCATCTCTCCAGATGCAAGCCTGCCTTCATTCCTACCAGGTATCACCAAATCTCCGGTTCCGACCGAAAACGTCCGAAGTCAATAATTTTAGAACAGAGCTATTTAAACCTTCAGAGATCCCATAACCCTTTCATAATGAACTAGCTATAATCCCGCCAGTCGTAGAGGGTCGGATCTTTGCGTGGTTCTTTCCGTCGGGCTTGCAGCAATCGACGGATGGCGGCTTTTCCTGCAGGCGCGCCTTCTTCCGGGGGGTCGAGGCCGTCGTCATCCATGGCATCCCCGAAGTCTTCTTCGAGAGCGTCGAGGTCGGTGCCTTCCTCCATTTTCCGAACCATCTCCTCCATCTGTCCGCCCAAGGGTTCACCGGTCAGCTCGGACATACGGCGCATGAGTCGGCCCATCTGACGGGGATCGGGATTTTCCTCATCGATCCCCGACATTTCTCCTTCGAGCTCGGCCATGGCGGCTTCCATGCGGGGGTCATCCAGATCCGGACCTTCGCCTGATTCATCGCGTTCCTTGTGACGCCCTGTCACACTAAAGACCGAGACCATACGCTCCAGCTTGTAGCGAGCATCGTCCGGACATTTGGGCACCTCGTCCGCATCAATCAATCTCTGGCTCAGAAAACTGTAGATGGTGTGGGTCTGCTTGCAGTAAAACTCGTAAATCGGCATGGGAATTTCGAATGGATTCGGAACACCGTAAAAGCGCATTCACCCCGCTACGGCAACTCGACTTTCACAAAAATTACGCATCAAAGAAGAGGACCGACGAGGTGAGCAAAGTCTTCGATAAATCTTCGGCCCTTCCCTTCCGGCATGACCACCTCGCCCATCGGCTGACAGTCTTTCTCAATGGCCCGGACCCAATCCGCAAAAGCAGCGTAGTCACCCGGATCGGTGTGAACGATCCCCATCTCGAAATTCACAAACAGGCTCCGCATGTCAAAGTTGGCTGAACCCGAGAGGGCAATCTTGCCATCAATCAGGATGAGCTTCGCATGGATCATGCCCGGCATGAAGAATTGGACATCGACGCCGGCTCCTTGGAGCTGACGCAGGTAGTGAAACCGGGCGACGTCGACTAGCTTTTGATTCGAATGCCGCGGGATGATGAGACGCACCTTGCGACCCGCATGAGATTTGACGATCAGCGAGCGAAAGAGCACCTCGTCCGGAACAAAATAAGGAGTGACGATCGTGATCGTATCCCGGCAATCCTGAATCAGCTCGAGAATCCGCTCGTAGAGGGCGTCGGTCGACACCTCCGGCCCACTCTCGATGATCTCCAAACTCCGATCCCCCGCTTGCGGAAAATCCAAAGAGAAGATTTCGCTGAACCGGTTGGCCTTCTGACGGGAGGCAAAAATCCAGTCGTTCAGGAAAATGAAATTAAGGTGCCGCAGAACCGGCCCCTCCACATCGATGGAGAAATCCAAAAACGTATCTTCTGTGATTCTCGGGCCCATGAATCGCATATCGATGTTCTGCCCGCCGGTAATGGCTCGTCGGTGATCAAAAATCGCCAGCTTCCGGTGATTGCGCAAATTCGCCGAAGAGTGGCTGTGCAGGGGGAGCAACGGCATAAACCGAGCGACCTCGCCCCCGGCCTCCTTCAGCTCCTCTACCCACTTGCCACCGTTGGCAAAACACCCAAAGGCGTCGAGAAGCAGGCGCACCTTGACTCCCTCCTTTGCCTTGCGGATCAGTGCCTCAATGATCGGCATCCCCGCCTCATCCTTCGTAAGGATGTAGGTCATGATGTGGATGCAGGATTCCGATTCCTCGATGCCATTCATAATGGCGTTGTAGGTGGCCGTGGCATCGGGCAACAACTGACAAGAATTCCCTTCTGTCTTCCGCAGGCGTTTCAACTCTTCCGCAGTCACGTCCTCGCCCGCCAGATAGCGGGAGTCCTCCATGACCTTCTTCTTCCGCTCGACAAGGCCCCGGCTCTTCCGACCTCCGAGGAGAAAATAAAGAGGCACCCCAATCAGAGGCATAAACAACACGGCAAAGGCCCAGGCAAAGATGTTACTGGGGGTCCGCTTCTCGTTTAGCATTCTCCCGATAATCATGATCCCGAGAAAAAACCCGAGCCAAGTCAGCACATGAGCGTAGGTGAACCCGATCAGAATACTGATGCCATTGAAGAAGGGCTCGGAAAGGTCCTTCCAAAGTGCGTGAAGAGAATCGAGCATAGCTAGGTGTTCGAGAAACATGAAAGAAGGTGGAGGGATCGGCAACCGCAGATCTCTCCGCCGCATTTCGGATAAAATCCGATCCTCCTGTTGCCTCCGCCCCAACGAGGGTTTCATAATTCCCCAACAAACTCACCACGATTGCGCCCCATTCTGACTTCTCCAATATGCCGGAACGAAAACTGATCACCTTGAACATCGCCCACGGGCGCGGCCTTTCCTTCTATCAGGGGTTTCACTCTCCCAACGGAATCCGCAAGCAACTGGAGCGTATCAACAAGCTACTCGACCGCTTTCATCCCGATATTGTCTGCCTTCAGGAGGTCGATGAGTCTTCCCACTGGAATGGTCACATCAATCTCCTCGAAGAGATTCAGAACAAAGAGTCTCTTCCCTACTCCTACCTCGGCGTCCACAACCGCCGGGATGGCGCTAAAAAACTCGCCTACGGCAACGCGATCCTTTCCCGCTACCCCATTCGCGAGGCCGTGACCGTGCCATTCGGGAAGAATCAGCTCGGAGAGAAAGGCTTCCTCTTTGCCCGAATCGAGTTCCCCGAAGGCATGGTGTCCGTGGTCAATCTCCACCTCGATTTCCGTTCGCGGGTGAAACGCCTCGCCCAGGTGGAACAGGTGATCCGCTTCCTCCACGACGAACTCTCGATGCCTGGGGACCCTCTGCTGCACCGGCCCATCGTTTGCGGCGACTTCAACGCCCGGGCCACCTTACGCCGCGATGCCGTCGCACAACTTTTTGGATACATGAAGAGTCATCACGAGTACGCCCTCCACCCGGAAAAGGCGCGTTCGTTCCCGGCCCACAGTCCGATGAAATGCATCGACTTCATTTTCCTCCCAGAACCAATGAAGTGTCACGCCTGCCAGACGATCCGCAGCTACGTCAGCGATCACCGTCCGGTTTTCATGCGCTTCGAGATTCCCGAGCCGATCGACCGTGGAACCGCTCCCATCGCACCGGTCGAGTAATACCGAATTTAGGAAGTTTTGATAGTTATGGCGGGATGGGAAATGAGTCTGAGCAAGGCGGCCCAATTGAAGGCGGGTCTGCGACCCGTGTTATTTGGGCTAACGCTGCTCAGGCTCATTTCCCGCCCGTCCCAAGGGGATGCGCCCAGAATCGAAGGTCGCGGCGTTGCAGGGATTGGAGCGTATCTCGATACGAACCCGATCCCTGCGCCTTGCGCTGCTTCGATTCTGCGCTGCACCATAACGGTCAAAACTTACTAAATTCGGTATAAGATTGGCTCCAATCTGCACCCGATTGCCGGGAGATTCTTCGACAAAAAAAAGCGCGCTCGCCCGGGACCGAAGTCCACTGGCGAACGCGCCTGTAAAGAACTATTGGGTGGAGTCCGGACCGACTACTCGGATGACCCGGTCTGCCAATCGTATTTCGGCGTCAACTCGCGGTCTTCCACGTGCTTCCGATCTCCCTTATGCCACCAGTAGAAAATGGGGCTGGCAATGTAGATCGAAGAGAAGGTTCCGGTGATGATCCCGATCAAGAAGACGAATGCGAAATCAACGATGATTCCCGAGCCGGCGAGATAGAGCGCAAAGGCTGCCATGAACGTCGTCAAACTGGTCAGGATCGAACGACCGAGGGTCATATTGATCGCGAGATTGACCACCTTCTTCAAGGTATAGGTCGGGTTGAGGGTCAACTCTTCCCGGATACGGTCAAAGACAACAATCGTATCATTGATCGAGTAACCGACGATCATCAGAATCGCGGCAATCATCGGTGCGGAGAACTGTCCATCGGCCAAAACGAAGATCCCGATCGTCATCAAAACGTCGTGAATCGTCGCGACCACAGCCCCGATCCCGTACCCCACTTCAAAGCGGAGTGCAATGTAGAGAAGGATGCCGAGGAGAGCCACGCCAACGGAGATGATCGCGTTGCGCTGGATGTGCTCACTCACTGAAGCCCCGATGCTGGTCTGCCCTTCGAGGACCAAACCGGCTTCCGGGTGCTGCGCTTTGAGGGCTTCAAAGAACTCCTCGCCCTTTCCAACTTCGGTCTGGATCGTCAGCGATTCTGTGTCGTCGATCATGTTGACCTGATACACTGAGGTCACCTCGCCAAAGCCACCCTCGTTCGCCGCTGATTGGATCCCGGAAATCGGAATCTTCTCTTCGTAGGCGACGGCAATCTCATCTCCTCCGACAAAATCGATGCCGAAGAGGTGATCCCAATGGGACCAGATCGCGAACACGCCGCAGGCGACGATCAACCAGGAAACCAGAAATGCTGGTTTGCGGAAACGGAGGAAGTCGACCGACAACGGCCCGGGAAGGCTGAAGCCGAGAATCTTCTTCACACCGGCCTTGTAGACCAGGATCTCGAGAAGAAAACGACTGACCACCAAAGCACAGAAGACCGAGGCACAAATCCCGATGGCAAGGGTAACCCCAAAGCCTTTGACTGGCCCGCTACCGAGCCAGATCAGGATCCCCGCGGTGATCAAGGTGGTGACATTCGCATCCACGATGGTCGAGAAGGCCTTGTCGTAACCGCCAAGAAGAGCACTCGTCGTCTTCTTGCCGGCACGGAGTTCTTCCCGCACCCGCTCAAAAATGAGGATGTTCGCATCCACCGCCATCCCAACAGTCAGCACCAACGCGGCTACACCTGGGAGGGTTAAAGTCGCCCCGAGGCTCGCAAGCACACCGAGAACGATCAAAACGTTTACGATGATCGAGATGACCGCGACGATTCCGCCGAGGCCATACCAAGCAATCATGAATACGATCACGAGCCCGGCTCCAATCTCGGCCGCAAGGATACTCTTATCCCGGGCGTCCGCCGCGAGAGAAGGTCCGACTTCGCTCATTTCCTCGACCGAAAGTTCGTATTCGAGAGGATTGTTGAGGGTATTCGCCAGCTCCAGGGCTTCCCGTTGCGAGAAACGCCCGGAGATCGTTGCTCCTCCACGAATCACTTCACGGACCGTCGGCGCACTCTTCAGCTCCCCATCCAAAACGATGGCCAACTGGCCGACCGAACCGGTCTCGTTGTTCCCTTCGACGATCTTTTCGGTGATCGCGGCAAAACGCTTATCCCCTTCGGAGGTAAAATCGATATAGACCTGAAAACCGCCGGACTGATTCTGCATCGCACCCGCCTTGGCCACAATCGAACCCGTCGCCTCGGCAACTCGCTTTACAAAATAACCTCGCTCGACGATCTCGCCTTCCTGGTTTTCCTCTTCAATATAGAGAGCTTCATATCCCAGGGGAGCGGAAATTCCTTCCGACGGAACCATATCCCGATTCACCAAGCGGAACTCCAAACGTGCCGGTTTCCGCAGAGACTCAATCCCCTCGGGATCGTCTCGCAAATTCATTCCGGGGAGCTGGATCTGGACGCTATTATCCGAAACTGGCCGGATCACTGGCTCGGCGACCCCTAGCCCGTTCACCCGGTTCTGCATGACTTCCACGACCTGCTTCAGCTGGTCTTGCCGCTGAAACTGGTTCATATCCGCCAAGGCTTCATCGTCGAGTTGGAGGGTAAACGAAACCCCGCCCTCAAGATCGAGACCGTAACGCAGATTCTTCTTCGAGCGCTTCAACAACTCACGCAGGAGCACCTCATTGCGACGCTCCTGATTCCGAATATCCACGAGATTGATCTCGGGGAAATAGGAAGCGAGATCGATTCCTTCCGCGTTAACGATTTCCCGCATTCCTACGTAGACGGACGGGTATTCTCCCGCCTCGACTCCCGCAGACGCGCGGTCCACCAGTGCTTGAACTTCCTCCTGACTCCCCTGCTCGACCACATACGGGCCAAACTCGCGGTCCTCAAACGGGACGAGGTTCAGCAGCGCCCACCCAAGGATCGCTACCGACAGGACGGCCTTCCAGAGAATACCCCCGGACATGTTTTGCCTCAATGCGAAGTCCCCTTAGGAGGGATCTTCGACCTTGTTGGCTACGAAGGACCGGCCGAGCTCGACCTTAACCCCCTCGGCGACTTTCACCACCAGACGGTCGTCCTTGACGTTCGTGATCTCCCCGAAGATGCCTCCGGAAGTGAGAATCTTGTCGCCGGTCTTCAGCGCTTTAATCATCGCTTCCTGTTGTTTTTGGCGCTTGCGCTGCGGAGCGATGATCAAAAACCACATCCCTGCAAAAAGAAGGATGAAGAAAAGAATCGGAGTGAGACCGCCGGCGCCACCGCCGGGGGCTACTTGTGTAGCGAGTTGAATCGGAAGGTCCATGACTGGGTTTTATTGGTTAGGCTTGTGAAAAGACGAAACCGAAAAGAAAAGGTTCCGACTCTTAAATTGGCAAGGATGAATCACGAGAAACTCTCCGAAAAGGGATTGACAGTCCGGCGAAAACTCCATCTTCTCCATCCTTTTTCTAAATTCGATGGCGAACACTAAAGCATCTCTCAAGGACATCCGGCAAATCGAGAAGCGGACCGAACACAATAAACAGGTCCGTTCGCGGCTCAAGACCCTTGCCCGGAAGGTCAAGGCTGCCCGAGCAACAGGCGACTCCGATCAGGCCAAAAGCGCTGCACGCGATTACATCGCTGCGAGCGACAAGGCTGCCAAGTCCTCCATCATTCATCCGAACAAAGCCAATCGGCATAAGGCATCTGTCTCCGATTTGGTTCGTTGAGGCCCGGAATCCTTTCCCTTCGCCCCGGTGAGTGGGGCGATCGCTCTCAGAAAATTATTCTTCTGGGGGCCGGAGAATCTTGGTCCGTTTTGGACCAACCCTCGCTCGGTGGCGAGGAAGCACCCAATGCAGCTGAAGCAACAGCTTCACTTCAGGCTGCCCTAAGAAGTCGGATCGAGGAAAACAGTCCGACTTACAAAAGCCTTCTCGGCGACGGAGCGACCGCCGCCTACTCTCTCCCCTGCGGAGGACCTGTCGTTTTTGCCGGAAGCCGCGAATCCCTCTCGCTTTTGCGAGAGGACTATGGATCGAACCACTGGACGTTTCGCTTTCTTCTCCTTACGAGAGGAGGTCCCGCCGAAGATGACATCACCTGCGATCTTCCGGTCGCCGTTCATAACACCAAACCTCAATCCCTGATTTCCCACACCACGGGAAAACGGGCCCAAACTCGATTTCAACGAATCATTCGTGGCGAGACCCTGGAACTCTGGGAAGCAAAGACGGATTTCCTCCGCCCGGATCAAATCCGACTCCACGCCTCCGAAATAGGGCTCCCCATCGCGGGTGAAAGCCTCTACGGCGAGCACGAGCCTATCTCCCGGCCCGACCTACCCGGAACCCGCAAACCCGGCGGACGCGGATTCATCCTTTTCCCGGGTCCGGCCATCCATCTCCACCAGCTCTCCGCCCCACTCCTGGGGGATCAGCCTTTCACCTCAAAGCCCCCAAAATCCTTTATTAAGTGGATTCAGGCTCATCTCCCTGAAGAAAAGGATTTACAAGAGGCACTAAATTCGCTTTCTTGATCGTTTTTTCCGCAAACACCAAGCAATATTCCATTCAATTTTTGAAGAACTATGGGCAACCTACGTAAAAAGCGCCGTCTCAAGATGAACCAGCACAAGCGCCGCAAGCGCCTTCGCGCCAACCGGCACAAGAAGCGGGTCATCTAAGAACGACCTACATCGGTTCACGGCTTCGGCTGCGAACAAACGATTTGAAAAGAACCTTCCCTCGCGGAAGGTTCTTTTTTTTGGTTCATCGTCGATTGGCGGGAAAGAAGTAGCAAAGAAGCGGAATCGAAGTTAACTGATGTTGTAACTACACTAACATCAACCACTTCAAAACCGCTTCAACATGAAGTCTGTACTATGTTCCCTGTTTTGGGAAGGCTACACTTTGTATAAACACAAGCATCTGGGAAAAGGGCATTTGTTGTTCATCCTAGAGGCCCTAAACGATCCGGTCTGTGGAGGTTGTGGGCAGAGTTGCCGGAGGATTCACGACCAGTCGCTGCGCCGTATTAGCGACTGTGATCTGTTGGATCAGCGGTTAAGTCTGGAGTTGAGTGTCCGTCGGGTTCGCTGCGGGCGCTGCGGGACGAAGACCGAACGCATTGCG
>NZ_JACHVA010000034.1 GCF_014230055.1 Puniceicoccus vermicola
AGGCGCATAATGGGTCCATCCCTCTTCTGCCACACATCTCTCCCGACTCGCCACCGCATAAGTCGTTGTCGTCCTTCCGAAAAGGCCGTCCGTAGGGTCGGTGCATCCGGAAACCTTGCTTCGTGTATAAGTCTCTTTTAGATAAGTCGTCACTTCCTCCGGCGGCTCACTGCCTTGAACAAAGAATGGGGTGAATCCCGGGCACGGAATCGAAAAAGAAACTCGCTGATAGAGAATGTTCAACCCGTCCGGATCGATCAACTCGTCGACGGGTTCCAATTCTTCCAAATCGTTATCGAAGAACACCGTGCACTCGTTCTCATTTTCGGCGCTGCTTTCGGAAAGAACAAAGCAGTCTTGGCAGTTATAATCCTCGTTCCAGCATCCAATCAGGTCCCCGCAGGTGCGAACGCGATATGCCATTTTTCTCCGTCATAAAGGAAAAGGGCTTGCTGGTAAGGCACTCCGTTATTATCGATATATTTGCCATCCGCGAGAGTTACACCGACAGGCAATTGTTCCTCAGCTCCCTCATTCTTCAGAACTTCACTATCGATGTAGGTAAACTCCAATATACTGGGATAACTGACCTGAAGGTCTTCGCGCTCCTTCGGCAAAAGGCTTTCTTTAAGCTCTTCGGCTCTTTCTGGATAGGCATCGGAAATTCCATCGTAGCCAAAAAGCCAGTAGGGATTTTTCGCCTTTAAATCTTCCATTGGTGCCGTATTTACCCAAGCGATGAACGAAACTAAAGATTCGTATTTCTTCGGATTAGCCTTCCTAAAATCCCAAGCTTCTTGATAAGCAGAGATTAATTCCGCTGACACGACAATATTATCGATCCCCTCCACTTGAATCATACGACCCAGTTTTTCGTGAACGATATTTGGGACTTGGCTGGCTCTTAAGTTGATCGTTTCGGAGGACACATAGCGCTTACCAGAAAAGTCAAAAACTGGATTATCTGGACGCCCACTCCAATCATATTTCTCGTAAGTTACCCCTGCGTTATAAAGCATGTGAATATCAGCCAATATAACTTGCTTTAACTCCTCAGTAACCTGACCTTCAAAAACCAAAGGGATGTCTAGGTCGGCAACCTGCAGCCGTTCTGGTAAATTTCCTTTCTCCCAAGGCGTTTGAGTCGAACCCTCAATTGTTTCTACCCTCCCCTGTGAAGATTCATCATTGCTATCTCCTTCTGCAACTATCGCTTGGATCATTTCTCGTTTTCCGTCGACCGATGCATCATAGGTTTGTTCATGAACCTCTGCATCCACTTCTTGCTTGTTTTGCCATAGAAAAAGCAGACACAAAAGCCCACAGAAAAGCGCAAAACTAATTATTAAAGAAAATTTTTTCATGGACAGTCCCCCGAAATAAGTTCAGCTCGATCATTCGCAATTGGCGGACGCAACTCAATATATTCTCCGACAGATCTGCCTTCATGCATAATCGGATTGTCCATACGGCTATAGTCAGGAAAAATACCGTCTTCTCCCTGTGCCGGAGTTCCATCTAGTTGGACCGCCCAGACAAAAGGAATTGCGTCCAAATTCACATGGCTGTCTGAGCCGCTGATGTCGCCATAAAATGATCGATCGGCAGTTCCCGCACTAACACCCGATCGGATCAGCAGACCAGCCTCATTGTAACACGCCTGATGTCCATGACCTTCCGAAGTTTCCTCTGAGCGGATCTCATAATCTGCATCAGGATGATAAAAGGTATCTGCGTTCATATCAAAAAACATACTAAAGGGCTTATTGTCTTTCCAATTATTACACGGCAAAGACGAAGGCTCCGGATTAATCGCATCCAAATTCGCATCGAGAAGCACATGCGAGTAGACCGCAGGCAGAGTATCGAGCCAATCAAGGTCTTGGTTGTCGACCAACCATTGATCAAAGTTCGTCAAGGTCTCTGGTGGAACCACCGAAACAACAAGCTGGTCAATCGGCTCGCTACTTCCTTTGAGAACAACCTCAATATTATAGCGTTTCACTCGATTTTCGTTTGGAGCGTTGGTTTCAAGGTTCAAGAGATAGCTATCTTGAAGCTGCCCGTCCACTCGCCAGTTAAGAACATCAGGATTCTCAAAAGCTTCCTGATTACTCTCATAGCCACTGAGATACTTGGCAAGGTTCAGCGGTTGATTACTCCAGATATGCGCTACGCATTTCTCATAGCCTTCGTAATGAGTTTCTTCATCCTGCTTGGTGTCAAGATTCAGTTTGTGCACTTTCCAGTTTGGTGAACGGCTTCCTCCAATCTCCCGAGATTCATCGTCGTCAAAAGTCTCGAACCTCGCCTCAAGTAACAAAAACGTGCCTTCCATATCCGGCTTCAGCACCTCGGGATCGAGCTCAAACACCGTCCCTGACGACCCATCCCACTCGATTACTTCGGAAAGAATTTCAATATCCTCACTTTCGTCCACATCCTCGGTGTCCGGATCATCCTGCGGCTGGAAAAGAATATGATAGGTCTTCGGAGTTTTCTCGCTCTCATCAACATCACCGCCCCACTCGAATTTAAAGCGGACTTTACTGTAACTAATCCAGCCCTCATAACTATCGGCCGTCAAACCAATTCCCACCGCACTCACAGAGTTGCCGACCTGTGAAAATCCCACCTGAAAATCCGGCATCATATCACTGGCATCTCGAATAAAATCATCCGTGCTGTAGGCTTCACTCAATTCAGTATCGTAACGAAACTTTACCGTGTTGTCGCCATCCTCAAATTCCCGAATCGACCACGTGTGTAGTGGCTCCTGATCCGAATCGACTAGATCGGTATTGCTAGGCGCATAATGGGTCCATCCCTCTTCTGCCACACATCTCTCCCGACTCGCCACCGCATAAGTCGTTGTCGTCCTTCCGAAAAGGCCGTCCGTAGGGTCGGTGCATCCGGAAACCTTGCTTCGTGTATAAGTCTCTTTTAGATAAGTCGTCACTTCCTCCGGCGGCTCACTGCCTTGAACAAAGAATGGGGTGAATCCCGGGCACGGAATCGAAAAAGAAACTCGCTGATAGAGAATGTTCAACCCGTCCGGATCGATCAACTCGTCGACGGGTTCCAATTCTTCCAAATCGTTATCGAAGAACACCGTGCACTCGTTCTCATTTTCGGCGCTGCTTTCGGAAAGAACAAAGCAGTCTTGGCAGTTATAATCCTCGTTCCAGCATCC
>NZ_JACHVA010000035.1 GCF_014230055.1 Puniceicoccus vermicola
CTTCCATGGCTGTTAGTTGTCGTTAACCAACTGCCTACCGGATAATCGGCGGAAAGGCACTCTTTTCAATTTTGCGAAACTTTTGGGACGTTACCGCGTTCCCGCCGGGACGCAGCTGAAGCTGCTGTCCTACTGAGACGCTGGATCGGGACGTACCCGCTCAGCTTCAGCTGCGCGGTCTTGCTGGGTGAAGTGGCTCCCTTTGGTTAAGGAACGAATGTGGAGCGGAATGGCGATAGCCGTTTCGAAGTCTTGGGCTCCGTGCGGGAGCGTTGATCTCTGATGCGTTCCCGCCGGGACCCAGTTGAAGCTGCTGTCCTACTGGAGGGCGTCGGATCGGGACGTACCCGCTCAGCTTTAGCTGCGCGGTCTTGCACGATGGAGTGTCTTCTCACGGTTCAGAAGGAATTTGGAACGGAATGGCGATAGCCGTTTCGAAATCTTGGGCTCCGTTCGGGAGCGTTGATCTCCGATGCGCCGCCGCCGGGACGCAGCTGAAGCTGCTGTCCTACTAGAACAGCTGGATCGGGGTTGCCCGCTCGTCATTCAGCTGCGCGGACCTCCGCACACAAAAAAGCCCGGCGGTTTCCCGCCGGGCTTGATGAAAGATATTACCGGTTTTGGCTTAGGCTTCGGCGTCGGCCGTTTCTGGCTCGGCTTCTTCGGCCATGGCGGCTTTGCGGCTGAGCTTGACGCGGCCCTTGTCGTCGATGCCGATGCATTTGACGACGAGTTCGTCACCGAGCTTGCAGACGTCTTCGGTCTTCTTGACGCGGAAGTCGGCGAGTTCGGAGATGTGGCAGAGGCCTTCCTTGCCGGGGAGACATTCGACGAATGCGCCGAAGTCCTTCACGCCGCGAACGATACCCTTGTAGATCCGGCCCACTTCGATCTCTGCGGTGCAGAGGTCGATTTCTTCGATGGCGCGTTGGAGCGTGTCGGCTCCGCGGGCGAAGACGAGCAGGCGACCGCTGTTGTCCTCGTTGATGTCGATTTCGGCACCGGTAAGTTCCTGGATGCGGCGGATGTTCTTGCCGCCGGGGCCGATGAGGGCACCGATCTTGTCCGGATCGATCTTCATCGAGTGGATGCGCGGTGCGTTCGGGTTGATCTCGGTGCGCGGTTCCGGCAGAGCTTCGGCCATCTTGTCGATGATCTTCAAGCGAGCTTCCGTCGCGGCTTCGATCGCTTCGTGAGCGATGTCGAAGGGGATGCCCTGGATCTTGAGGTCCAGCTGGAATCCGGTGATTCCGTCACGGCTACCGGCGATCTTGAAGTCCATGTCACCGAAGTGGTCTTCCGCACCGATGATGTCGGTGAGAACCTTGTACTTGGTGATTTCGCCTTCGTCGTTCATCTCGGTGACGAGACCGGCGGAGATCCCGGCGACCATGGCCGAGACCGGCACCCCGGCGTCCATCATTGAGAGGCAACCTCCGCAGATCGAAGCCATGGAGGTCGAGCCATTGGAGCCCATGATCTCGGAAACGATCCGGATGGCGTAGGGGAAGTCGTCTTCGGACGGAATGATCGGCAGCAGCGAGCGCTCTGCGAGATTTCCGTGACCGATTTCACGACGACCGGTGAAGCCGAAGCGACCGGTTTCCCCGACCGAGTAAGGCGGGAAGTTGTAGTGCAGGTAGAAAGACTTGGCATTGGCGCCGCCGGTGAGGGCGTCGAGGTCCTGCGAGTCTTTGCTGGTGCCGAGAGTGGTGTAAACCAGAGCCTGGGTTTCGCCGCGGTTGAAGATGGCGGTGCCGTGAACCTTCGGGAGGACGCCGGTCTGAGCCGAAATCTCGCGGAGGTCTCCGGGGCCACGTCCGTCGGCGCGCTTGCCCTTTTCGAGGATGTTCGAGCGGTAGACTTCTTCCTGCAGCACTTCGAATGAGAGGGAGATCTGATCTTCGTCGAATTCCTCTTCGCCGACCTTGGCCTTCACGGCTTCGGCGACTTCGGCCTTGATCTTGTCGACGGCGGCCCCGCGGGACTGTTTATCGTCGATGAAGATCGCTTCTTCGAGCTTGTCCCCGGCCAACTCGCGGCAAAGGGCGAGGATCTCGGGTTTGGCGATGTAGAGTTCGAATTCGCTCTTGGCCTTGGCGACCTTGGCAGCGAGTTCCTTCTGTGCGGCGATGATCGGCTGGATCTTTTCCTGGCCGTAGGCGAGGGCTTCCTGGAAGCGTTCCTTCGAGATGAAGTCAGCGCTGCCTTCGATCATCATCATCTCCTTCTCGTTCCCAACATAAATCAGGTCGAGGGTGGAGTCGAACATCTGCTCTTGCGTTGGGTTGACGACGAATTCGCCGTCGATTTCACCCACGCGAACGCAGCCGACTGGGCCGTTCCATGGAATGTCCGAGACGATCAGAGCTGCCGAAGCGGCGTTGACCATCAGGATGTCCGGCTCATGGATCCCGTCGATCGAGAGGGCCATGCCGATGACCTGGACTTCGTTCATGAATCCCTTCGGGAAGAGGGGACGCAGGGGACGGTCGCAAAGACGGGAGGTCAGGATTTCCTTCTCGGTCGGGCGAGCTTCACGCTTGAAGTAGCCACCGGGAAAACGTCCCGCAGCCGCAAACTTTTCGCGGTAGTCGACCGTGAGAGGGAAGAAATCCTGTCCCGGACGGAGAGTTTTCGCGGCGCAGGCACTCGCAAAGAGAGTGGTCTCGCCGAGAGAGATTGTGACGGCGCCGCTTGCCAGATTGGCAAGGCTGCCGGTACCGATTTCGAGGCCGAGTTCTTCAACCCGGACGGTGTGCTTTTGTTCCATATCTATTACCTAGGTGCTTGAGTTGGGGTTTGCGCGCACAGCGGCGTTCCGCATGTGGCTTTGGTCTTCCCTCTTCTCATGCATCCCAGGGAAGACACGGTGATTCTTGAACTTCCGTAAAAAAGGCCGGTTATCGGCGGATGTTCAGACGTTTCAGCAGCTCGTTGTACTTGTCGAGGTCGTGGCGCTTGACGTAGTCGAGCAGTTTACGACGGCGAGCTGTCATCTTCAGAAGTCCGCGGCGGGAGTGAAAATCCTTCCGGTGCGTACGAAGGTGTTCGGTCAGGTGAGAGACGCGTGCGGTCAGCAGCGCAATCTGGACCTCAGCGGAACCGCTGTCGCCTTCGTGAGTCTGGAATTCAGAGATGATCTTTTCTTTATCGATGGATGTTTCGGACATTGATTTTGGATGAATTTCACGACTTGGAAACCCCGACAGGAGCCTCGTACCGCAGCGCGACGCCACAAATACCGTTCTGATCCCTTTGGAAAAAGAGAAAGCCGCGGGAGCGGGCTGTCTCCAGCCGACTCCTAACGCTGGGTTTGAATAAGGGAGAGGCCGGGCGAGGGAGCAAGCAAAAAACGTGGGGTGTGGGGAGCCGGTGGAACCCTCGAAACCGGTTGGGTGTCGCCAATGCACACGGATTGGAGAGGGGTGAGGTCTCCAATGGCGCGCGGCCGCCCCGAAGCCGGATCCGCCCCGTATGCGACTCAGTCTTCCCGCGTGAAATCCGAAGAAGACACCGTTTCCACGCAGAGAGGCTTGTCAAAGACGAGGTTCGGCGTCTTCGCACATAGCTGAAATCCCAGAAAACATTCGTCAGAAAGTCTTGCTCCGATTTGGTCTAGCGACGATGATCTTGGATTTCCGACGTAGTCGCAGCCGGTTTCACCTAATCGAGGACGGTGAAAACCCGACCTCTGCATTCGTTCTAAATTCAAAATGCTTTCTTATCATTCCAGATCCGAATACGGTAGCTTGTTCAACTTCTTCCTCGTCCTGACCCTTTGTCTAATTGCTGGACCGAAAGCCCAGGGAGAGATTTTTTGGACTGAGGGGGGAACGGTAAGAGTATTGGTGCAAGAAACTGGCGAATCGAGGGAGGTCGTGACCTATGCTTCAGATCCTGTCGGGATTGCGGTGGATTCTCTCAATAATAAAATCTACTGGACCGATCGCGGTTTCAACACGATCAATCGCGCCAATTTCGATGGTTCTGATATAGAAACCTTGATTTCTTCCAACGAATTTGACTCGACGGCGATCGCTCTTGATACGGCAGCCGGCAAAATGTATTGGGTGGAAAACGATCTCCAGAAAATCCGGCGTGCAAACTTGGATGGCACGTCCATGGAAACGATTATTCGGACCTTTGACATTCCATCGGGCTTGGCAGTTGATGTCGTAAATGGACTCATCTACTGGAGCAATTCGGCTCAGGAGATCCGTATCGCCAATATCGACGGCTCCGATTCCCGGCAAATTATCGACTCCCGTTCGTTCGTCGATTTAGAGGGGCTGAGCCTGAGTTCTTCTGCGAACAAGCTCTATTTCTGTGACTCCGGTGCTGGGACCATCTATCAGGCCAATCTGGACGGGAGTGTTGTCGAGCCACTGATCACGGGACTGGGCCAGCCCGTCGATGTGGCCTATGATCCTGCGCGCGATAAGATCATTTGGGTCGATAGAGAAATCGGCTCTCTAATGGAAGCGGACAGTGATGGGCATAACATCATTGAACTCGAAGACGTAAACGATCCCAGAGGCTTGGCGATCGCCAGTCAGCCAACCCCGAGTTTTCTCGTGGTGGATTATTACGCCGCCAGAATTTATGAAGTCGATCCCACTACCGGGAATACGATCGAGGTATCCGAAGACAACGCCCTCAGGGGACCCACGGAGATCGTAACCAGCCCGGAGGGAAGGGTATTTATAGCAAATCTCAATGGCGGCGACATTCTGGAATTCGATCCCGGGACCCGAACGGTATTGTCATTCGCCAGCGGTGGTTATCTTCGAGGCCCAATTGGTATCGACTTCGATGCTGAGGGAAATCTAATCGTCGCCGATCGCAGCAGCAGCTCGCTGATCCGCATCGACCTCGAGACCCAGAAGCAGGATCTCATTACTCAAGGCAATCTGATCAGCAACCCGTTTGACGTCGCTGTCGATCAGAATGGAGATTTTCTTGTGACCAACGGCAATACGAATTCGATCATCAAGGTCGAGAGCGACTCGGGCATTCAGTCAGTAATCTCCTCTGCAGGGAATTTTAATTTTCCCGATGATATTATTGTTCTGCGCGATGGTAGAATTCTGGTCTCCGATCTCGATAATGGCCGAATTATTGAGGTTGATCCGGAGGACGGAACCCAGACCATCATCGCGTCCGGTGGCTACCTGAATTCCCCGAACAGTCTTACGGAGCTGGATTCGGGAGAATTGCTGGTTGCCGATGGAAGAAATGGATTGATCAGGATCGACTTGAATTCCTCCCCCTCGCAAACACTGATCGCAGATGGTGGCCATTTTCATGTTCCGGAGGGAGCAACTGTGATTAATGGCTCCCCAATCTATTCCGCCCGATTCATACAAAGCGAAGTTACGTTAGCCGAGGGTTCCAGTATCGATGTGGAAGTCAGCTACAATTATGGGCCTGCCGGTGCCCCGCCCGCGGAATTGGAATTCAGCATCGAGGCAGACAATCCTGCATGGCTGAACGGAGTGAATTTTTCCGAAACCTCGGTTCTTTTCCCAGAGGACGACAGCCTCACCGTTTGGATGAATCTTTCCAACGACGACATCCTGAACGGAGAGCGGCAAATACGACTGCGAATGACTAGTGCCGAACCTTCTCTCTATGTAGGCAACAATGAGACTATCACCATAAACCTGCAGGATACGGACGAATCGGGAACAGTTTTCTTTGGCCAGAGCCAAGCTGTCCTTCACGAAGGAGACGAATATCTGGATCTAAAAGTAAAGCGAAATATTAATGATCCTGGAGCTCTCGCGGTGCCCGTTCGCACGGTGGATGGATCTGCGACCTCAGGGGCGGATTATCAAAGCCTAGACACGGTCGTCACTTTTCCAGAGGGAGTTTACGAACAAACCGTTCGTCTCGACGGCCCTCCAGTCACGTCAGAAGTTAAACCACTTCGGGACTTCTCCCTGGAGTTCTACAACCCGGAAAGTGGAGTCTCCCTCGGCACTCCCGATGCAGTGACGATCATTGTGAATGATCGAGACGATGCCGGTTCGTTGGATCCGAACTTCCGGGTGACAGATACCAATCTAAACACCAGAGGCTTTTCTTTTCTTGAAGTGCTCAGCAATGGAGCAATCGCAACCAACCTGTACGATTCGACTACCAGACTAACCACTCTACGCCTTCTCAATCCAGACGGCTCTTTTGATCCTGACTTCGCGTTCACCTCAGGACGGGACAAATCCGTCAGCGTTATTCTGGAACTCCCGGACGGCAAGTTTCTGGTAGGTGGCCAAGACCTTGTCGGAAAGCAGGATATTGTTCTCCTGAACTCCGATGGCTCGGTTGATCCCACCTTTACCCACTATTCAGAAAGCCCAAGTAGCAATGCTAGCGTGAACGCGATGATTCGGATGCCGGACGGTAAAATCATCGTGGCCAGTCGGTCTGGCTGCTATGATCACTACATTTACCGAATTCATACAGACGGTGACCTGGACCCCAGCTTCCAGGTGGGCCACTTTACCGCGAGCAAATGTACTCTCTTCAGGAATCTTTGGGCATTGCCTGATGGCAAGATCCTGCTTGCTGGTTCCATCGGCACCTATGACGGGCAGGCGGGACCCGTGATTCGGCTGCATCCAAATGGTGCTGTGGACACCACTTTCATCAGTGCGACCCCACAATCTTGGGTGGCGGACATGGTCATCCAACCCGATGGTAAAATCCTCATCTCATCCTGGTCCGGAACCTACGCGGATAAACTCGTCCGGTTAATGCCCGATGGATCATTGGACGAGAGTTTCCAGATTCCCAACACTGAACGGCCCCATCGTGAGATCAGTGAAGTGATGCTCCTGCCGAACGGCCAAATTCTTGTCATCGGTGATCTGATCCATCCGGAGACGGGCGAAGAGATGGTGATACAACGTCTGAACTCGAATGGGTCCGTCGATACGAGCTTCAGTCTCCTTACAACTAGCTACACCACTCTGAAATCTATCGGCCTCGCGCCAGACGGATCGGTCTATGTCAGCGGGACATTTTCCTCTCTGGACGGCTATGAGATCTCCAATTTCGCGAAACTGAACCAACCCGATATTCCGTCGGCGGGTCGATTGGAAATGGAGTTGTCCGAATTGACGGTCGAAGAAGATGAGCTACAAGCCAGCCTGCGCATTGCTCGAATCGGTTCGACCGATGGAACCGTTGGTGCTTATTACACTACAATCTCAAATGGCATGGCGGACTCCTACGACTTCACCCCCGTATCGGGCAGCGTTATCTTCGCGGATGGCGAAGCCTACCAGATGGTTTCCGTTCCCATTGCAAATGACGGAATCACCGAAGGTTCAGAATCATTTGCAGTCACTCTCTTTGGCCTGACTGGTGGAGCCGTGCCCGGTTCTCCAGAGAGCACGGTCGTCTCCATTCATGATTCGTCGCTTACCTACGCCGAATGGCGTCTTCTTCATTATGGTTCCGCGACCAGCTCGGCTGGCGATCCGGACTATCAACCCGGCAACGGTCCATGGAGCAATTTTGCTCACTATTCCTTCGGAACGGACCCACTCAATTCGACCGGCAATCCGGCCCGCGAGCCGAGAGGTTTTCTTTCCAAGATCGCAGGAGAAGGGCAGAATCCCTATCTCCAACTTTCCTTTTACTACAGTGCCGCAAGCGCAGGAGTCCGCTATGAGATTGAAGAGTCCAGAGATCTTTCCGAGTGGACTTCAATCTGGAACTCCGAAGAAGACTCGAATTTCGAATCTCCCCTCGTGGTCGCCAACCCGGTCGGGGAAAGTGGTTGGGTTACAATTCGCTCCGCCGCGGAAATCTCGTCAGAGACGCATAGTTTTCTCAGGGTCCGAATGACAATTCTACCCTAGCTGTGAACCGAAGTCAGATGACCTAGAAAGACGTCTTGATTCTGGCAGGCTCGAGAATGGGGAGAGGCAGAAAGTAGTGGGTCTGGTAAAGCCCCGATTGACAATAGGTTAGAAGCATTTTTAGCTCCGGGAACCAACCACCCCATCCCCTACATGGTCGGGAGTTTCCCCTCATCCTTTAAAAAAGAGGGGAATCGGAAACCTATGCAAAGACTCCTCCCCTGCTCGCAGGGTAGGGGGATCCCGCGGACGCGGGATGGAGGGGTTCTTACCGGATTTTTGCGCTACAAATTATTGCGTTCGTGGGCTTAAACTAGTTCTGCCCCCGTCATCCCTTCACCTCCCCCAAGACTTTCTGGAGGCAGTCGATGATTTCTTTCCGGAGCGGCTGGGCCTGCTCGTGGAGGTTGCGTTGGATTCGCTCGTACTCCGCCCGTCCGGTTGGAGTCTCGATGGGGATGGGGTCGAAACCGAGGGAAAGGCAATCGTAGGGGCTGGCGCGCATGTCGAGGATGCGGGCCTCGACCGCGAATTCGAAGCAACGCCACATGAGGTCGCTTCCCATCCACGGCATGCATTGGCCGCAGATCTTATAGAGATCCATATTGGTATGAAGGCAGCCGCATTGTTCGTTTTTGATGCGGGTCTCTTTGGTGGGTTGGATGCGGTTGAAGGGTTTGGCCGCTTCGCTGAAGAATCGAAACGCATCGGAATGGCTGCAGGCGATCGGTTGGCTCCGCACGAAGGCGTCGGTTTCCTCCTGGCTCAGGCGGAGCGGTAGTCTCTCTGCGTGGCGGACTTCGCCCTCGCTGTCTCCGCGATAGACCATCGCCCATTCGTGCATCCCGAAACAGCCAAACTGAGGGGGACGTTGGTAAACGGTCTCGCAGAGTCGGAGGGCCATTTCGAGGCGGTGGATCGCGCGGGGCTCCAACCGGCTTGGATCGAGTGTCGTGCCATGGGCATCATGCCGATAGTAGCGGTGTTGATAGAGGGTCTCCTGACTGGCCTCGAGGAGGGTGATGCCCCATTGCGGGTGCCAGGCCTCGAGCTGGGTCGGCCGGACCCGATAATAGACGAAGAGGAAATCGTAGACGGGATGGAGTTTTCCACTCGCCCGCCGCTCGCGGTAGGGAGCCGTCCACTGGGACGCGCGCTCGCACTGGCGCTGCGCAATCGCGCGCCACACCTCCTCCGAGAGCTCCCGGCTGATGGCGATCAAAGACTCCATGGCCTGAATTTCATAAAATTTGGAGGATGATGTAAAGGGTCGGAGAAGAGGGGGGAGGTCCGGCGGAGCCGGAAACCGCTTATGTGCGCTTATTGACGCTTATCTTTTTGGACACTGGTTGGTTGATTCTTCATCCTGAATGAGCCGTATCCCAAAATCGAGAACGACTACTTGTTCAGGTTTATTTGGTCGTATATCCATTCATCATAAGCGATTATCAGCGAGCATAAGCGGTCTCCAGCTTGGCTGGATCTAGTTCATCCCTTTCTGAGTGGCGCAGTCCGGCGGAGCCGGAAACCGCTTTTGCTCGCTTATTGGCGCTTATCTTTTTGCCCGGGCGCTGGCGGATCCTTTAGTTTGTGGCTAGGAATTTATGACGATTCAAAATTCAGAATACTTGGGGTCGGAAGGATATGCATTGATCGGTGCCGCTTTTGAAGTTCATCGAGAACTTGGTGGAGGAATGGGTGAGGAAATATATCAAGAAAGCTTTGAGCTGGAACTGGGCTTTCGATCTATCGAGTTCACTCGGAAAGGGGAATTTCAGCTCTATTATAAAGGACACCTGTTGGAAAAGAAGTATTACCCCGATCTGCTGGTGTCTGGCGAAATCATCACCGAATTGAAGTCGGTCAAAGCGCTCAACGCCGAGCATGAGCGGCAGCTCATGAATTACATGCGGATCACCCGTAAGGCGGTGGGGTATTTGGTGAACTTCGGTCCGCTCGAAAAGTTGGAGTGGAAACGCTTCATCTTAAAAGAGTATATCCCGGAATCGGATTCTCATCAGTCATAGGCGATTGTACTCCATACCGGATGGGTCCGGCTTAGCCGGAAACCGCTTATCTTCGCTTATTGACGCTTATAATTTGGAACACTGGTTGGTTGGTTCTTCATCCTGGATGAGCGTATACCAAAATCGAGAAACGACTACTTATTCAGGTTTATTCGGTCGTACATCTATTCATCATAAGCGTTTATCAGCGCACATAAGCGGTCGCCAGCTCTGCTGGCTCGAGTTTATCTGGGACAGGTGAGACCCGGCGTAGCCGGGAACCGCTTATGTTCACTTATTGGCGCTTATTTTTGGTTCATCGTCATTTCCCGGGGAAAGCATGCTTAATCTTGAGGAAGAAGTATTCCGTATCCCTGAAGCCATAAGCGGTTCTTTTGATGACCTTGATCTTGTTGTTCATGCCCTCGAGCACGCTGGTGTTGAGTGGGTATTTGGCTGAGGCTATGATTCCACGGAGGTAGGGTCTGAGTTTATCAGCGAAGGCGAGCAGGGGTTTGATTTTGGACTCACGGCACATCCTCCACCATGTGCGCCAGCGTTTGAAGGCGCCCCAGATGCTTGAGCTTCGCCATAGTTCTTTGAGCTGTTCTTTCAGGACGTAGACTTGAGCCAAGGATTGGTTGGCATTCATCAGCTCTTCGAGCCTGACAAGTTCTTCTTCATTGAGGTTGTCCTTGTTCTTTAGAAGTAACCATCGGCTACGTTTGACCGCTCTGCGAGCCGACTTGTTCTGCCTTAGTTCATTGGCCTGATCCACGCGGACTCGGTCGATGACTTCACGGCCGTATTTGGCAACGACATGAAAAAGGTCGTAGACGACTTCCGCATTCGGGCAGTGCATCTTCACCTCCAGGTCAAAGGCGCTGTTCTGATCCATCGCGACCGCTTCGATTTGATCGCAGTGTTCGCCCAGTGATTCAAAGAAGGGGCGTATGGATTCGCGACTGCGCCCTTCACCGATCCAAAGCACTTGCCGAGTGTCCGCATCGGCTACGACGGAGGCGTAGCGGTGCCCCTTGTGCAATGCGAACTCATCCATGACCAGAGTTCTGAGCGAACCGTAATCGACTTCAGGCAACTCCCGAACCAACCTAGCTTTGTCAATGCGTTTGACGGTGTGCCAAGGCAA
>NZ_JACHVA010000036.1 GCF_014230055.1 Puniceicoccus vermicola
ACAGGATAAAGGTTGTCACGCATTTGAATCGGCTGGCGACCTTCCGTCGCATTCGTTCTCAATAACGGATGAACGCTGGCAGGCTCGTTTTTACTCAGATTACCGATGGCTTGGACCGGAAGGAGTTCGACCGATGCATCAAGCTTTACCCGATGCCCAAGAGCAGTCGCGGATTTACCGCACGCGACCAATTCCTTGCCATGGTCTTTGCCCAGTTGACTTACCGGGAGGGGTTGCGCGAGATCGAGGCTTGTTTGCGCGGGAATCAAAACGCTTACGCGATGGGGTTTCGCGGCAACATTACCCGCACCAATTTGGCATATGCCAACCAATGGAGGGACTGGCGCGTCTACGAAGCCATGGCTCATATCCTCATTCGAAGGACGCGGAGACTTTAGGCAGGCGAGACGAACCCGATGGGTCTCGATGGCATGGTCGTCGCGGTCGATTCGAGCACCATCGATCTTTGCCTGACTCTCTTCCCTTGGGCGGACTTTCGTTCCACGAAAGCGGCGGTAAAGATCCACACGCAGTTCGAACTTCAAGGCTCTATCCCGCTGTTCATCGACGTTACGAAGGGACGGGAACACGATGTGTCTTTCCTCGACCGAATGCCAGTCTCTCCCGGAACGATCTATGTAATGGATCGTGGATACCTCGACTTCGGTCGACTCTTCGGCCTCAGCCAGGCCGGAGCGTTCTTCGTTATCCGTGCCAAACGCAACCTCGACTGCTATGTCCGGGAGTCCCGCAGAGTTGCCAAAATCACAGGTCTGCGCAGCGATCAAACAATCGGTCTGAGCGGAGCCCTGTCCAAGGAACGATATCCCATTGCTTTGCGTCGAGTTCGTTTCTTCGACGAGGAGACTGGCAAGGACTTGGTATTCCTTTCCAACAATTTTTCCATCCCAGCATTGACCGTCGCCTTGGTCTACAAGAGCCGCTGGCAGATCGAACTTTTCTTCAAATGGATCAAACAGAACCTGCGGATCAAGTCCTTCTTCGGAACCTCGGACAATGCCGTCAGAACCCAAATTTGGATCGCCATCTGCACCTATCTTCTCGTCGCCAGTCTCAAAAAGACTCTCTGCCTCGACCACAGTTTGACCCGGATTCTGCAAGTTCTGAGTGTTAACGCTTTTCAGAAAGTTCATATCAATCAGCTATTTACAGAATCCTTCACAAATTTTGACGAAACTCAATTATCTAACCAACTCAACTTCAACGACTTCCTAACTGGACAGTAGTGAGTTTGTATTTTACAAATTATTACGATCTATTATGAATTTCGGTGGCTTTTCTTCCGAAATATGCTCACGAAGTTCTTTATCGTTTCTTATTTTCCTGGGGATTGAAGGGGGGACATGGATTTGAGTAAGAGGAGTGATTCGGCTGATTATTCCCGGTTTTGGGTGCTCTCCCGTGAGAAAAGGAGTTTTTTAGTGGCCTCTTGACGCGTCGCAGTCTGTGGCTGCGTAATCCCATCCCGCCATAACTATCAACAAAACTTACTAAATTCGGGAAAAGGTCTCACGCAGGGTCTCATGACATCCTTTCCGGTCTTTGCCTGGCCAACCTTGTCAAAATCGCTTCCAGGCTTTTGCTCCGGAGAGGGGAGGTTTACTCGAATTCTGCCTTGGCTGGGAGGCGAGCGTCGTGGGAGAATGAGAAATTCGAGGATCGTAGCTGAAAAAGTTTTGAATCGAGGCTATTAGGATTAGAAATACTTTATGGAGTCGGAAAACAGATCTGAAGTTTTCGCGGAGTGTCTTGGTCTGGGCCGGGGGGTGCGTGAGTATCTTCTCGTGGTCTTGGCCGGGTCTCTTTACGCGATCGCGTTGAAGTACTTTGTTCTTCCATCTAAGGTGGTCTTGACGGGGACGGAGGGGATCGCGGCCGCTTTGTCCTACTATTATGAGAGTGAGGCGCTGTTTACGGGGCTTTATTTCGTCTTTCAGTTCATCTTGATTGTTTTTGCGTTCTTCGCGGTGGGCCGGATGTTTGCCCTGCGTTCGCTTTTGGTGGTGGGCACGGTGGTCGGTTTGCTCACCGTTTTACCGGAGTTGAGGGTGGCTGATCCTGAGCCGCAGAACGAACGGATCATTCTGGTGATTTTTGGGGGGCTGCTTTCCGGGGTCGCCAAGGCACTGGCGTTTACCAATCGCGGATCGACGGGGGACGAGGACATCCTCGGGGCTTATTTTGCGATGAAGTATCTGAAGCCGGTTGGGTTTATCGCAATTTTTGCCGCAATTATTTCAACGGGTTTCGGGCTGGTCATGGCTTTCCTGAAGAGCGGGGAGTTTGAGCCCGTGGTGAATACCCTGATGTATACCTGTATCTATATCTTTATCTCCGCGGAGACCCTGAATAACCTCTACAAGAAGTTCAAGCTGACCATGCTCTCGATGATCACGAAGGAGAGGGAAACGGTGGGAGAGGCGATCAAGAAGACTTTTCCGCATCGGACTTACACTTACCAACCTGTTTTCGGTGGCCATAGCCAGGACCCCTTTTGGTTGGTTCGGACAATCGTGACCCACGAGGAGTTGCCCGGGATCAAGGACGCGATCGAAGATGCGGATCCGAAGGGGTTCCTTTATCATAATGATATTGAAGGCACCTCCCGACGATATTTCATCTCGCCGATTCGATGAGCTGATCATATCGGAGCAGATGAGGGGTCTTGGGCCTTATTGAGACTCGTTTGCGAATATTCTGAGGGTCTCGGGCCGATTGAGGATTGTCCTTCTCGGAAGATTTCGTCATCAACAGGAACTTGATGCGATTGGTGGGACTTTTATTGCTCGTCTTTATGGTCAGTGCTCTCGGGGGCTGGTTTGGCGTGCGTTTCGCAGCGAATGAATCGACGAATTCTTCGCTAACGGCCGAGCTGTCGAGTGAGGTTCGGGCGTTGCAGAGTCGGCTGGAAGCGTTGGAGTCCGGTCAGGAGCCCGCGAAGGCCTTGGTCGCCGCCCTGGAAGACACTTCCGGCGAAGAGAATTTCGCAGAGGATCAGAGTTCTTCCGAGGTCGTGGAGGACGAGATGACGGAAAGCCCGCTGGATTCCAAGTGGCCTCCGGCGAAGCGTGAATGGTTTGAGGCGAGGGCGAGTCGCGAGATTGTTACTTTTACGGATCTGGAGGGCCGAGTGGTTGAAGCTAAGCTCGTGGATGTTACCGATGATAGCGTGAAAATCGTCCGGTCGAAGGATGAGCGTCAGTTTGTTTTGCCCTTGGATCGGCTAGTTTCTTCGGATCGTGAGTTTATCGAGTTTTTGGTCGAAACGGGAAAGTTTTCTCCCACCTCCGAGGAAAAATCGGATGAAGTCGACTGGGGCGCAATTTTTGGAGAGGAAAGTGCTTAATGACGAATTCATTGAAAATGAGGTCGGGGCTTGCGTTAAATTTTGATCGCCCAAGGGTTTGGGGAAGTAATTTAACAGGAATTTCCTTTTATTCCTCGAATCTTCGTTTTGAATGCAGGTGAGCCAGATATGGAGACGAAAAGCAGCCAAGTAGGATATAACTCTAAGGTCGAGGGTGACGTGATTGTCACCAAGGTCGACGCCGTAATCAATTGGGTCCGGAAGAATTCCGTTTGGCCAATGCCGATGGGGCTCGCCTGTTGTGCGATCGAGCTGATGGGGGTAGCCGCATCGCGGTTTGACATTAGCCGGTTTGGGATGGAGGTCATGCGCTTCTCTCCGCGGCAGTCCGATTGTATGATTGTAGCCGGGACGGTTACGTATAAGATGGCTCCAGTGGTTCGCCGGATCTATGACCAGATGGCGGATCCGAAGTGGGTCGTTGCCATGGGGGCCTGTGCTTCGAGTGGGGGTATGTATCGTTCCTATGCCACCCTGCAGGGAGTGGACCGTATCGTTCCAGTGGACGTCTACGTGAGTGGATGTCCTCCGCGGCCGGAAGCGCTCCTCGATGCAATGATGAAGCTTCAGAAGAAGATCGAGAAGGAGCCTTCGTTCAAGAGTCTCGGGAAAGAGGCCGAAGAGAAAAGGGTTTGGGCATGAACGCATTGATCGAAAGTTTGCAGCCTCGTTTTGAGGGGCTGGAACCTCGGAAATCCAGTGATCACCCAGCGGTCCAGTGTCCAGCGGACCTGATTTTGCCGTTGATCGAGTGCCTGCGCGACGAGTTTGAGTACAATCTCCTCAGCGATGTGACTGCGATCGACTGGAGTGAAGAGGAATCTCCGCGATTCTCGGTGGTCTATCACCTCTATTCCGTGAAGGAAGCGCGTTACATCCGAGTGGTCACGAACTGTGTCGACGACGAAAATCCATCGGTCGCCTCGATTGTCGCCTTATTCCCCGGTGCGAATTGGCACGAGCGGGAGACCTTTGATATGTTCGGGATCCGTTTTGAAGGGCACCCCGATCTCCGCCGAATTTTGATGTGGGACGAGTATCCCTATTATCCGCTGCGGAAAGAGTTTCCTTTGGCGGGGATTGAGACCGAACTTCCGGATTCTGAAATCGGCGAGGAAACGAAGGCGAAGGTATTGCCGGCTCCGATGATGGGCGGGCCTTTCGTCAGTAAGAGTGGGGCTCCGATGAGCAAGGCCGAACCTCGGGCGAAGGATCAGAGCTGGACCGAATGGCAGAAGAAAACTTCTCTTGAAGACGGGGGAGAGGACAAGTAAGCGACTATGGCTAAGACCAAAGAAATTTCGATTGGGGACATGGGGGCGCGTGCGAGCGCCTATCAGGATGAGCTCCAGGGCGAAGATATGGCCCTCAATGTGGGGCCTTCTCACCCGACAACACACGGGGTTTTGCGCCTTCTGATGGAGCTCGATGGTGATTTGATCACCAAGTGCGAGCCGGTGATTGGCTATTTGCACCGTGGGGATGAGAAGATCGCCGAGAACATGACCTACAACCAGTTCGTTCCTTATACGGACCGGCTGGATTATATCGCGCCGCTCGCCAATAACGTAACGTATGCCATGGCGGTGGAGAAGCTCGCCGGACTGGAAGTGCCCCCGCGCTGTGCGGCCATTCGTCTTTTGGTGACGGAGCTGGCCCGGATTTCTTCTCACCTCCTTGGGGTCGGGGTTTACGGGATGGATGCCGGAGCATGGACTCCGTTCATGTACACCTTTACCGAGCGTGAAAAGCTCTATACCCTTTTCGAGGAATTAACCGGAGCCCGTTTCACCACCTCCTACACCCGGATTGGTGGCGTTGCCCGCGACATTCCCGAGGGCTGGCTGAAGCGTGTGTCGGACTTCTGCGACCAGCACCTCCCGATCCTCGAGGAAACCACCAACCTGTTGACCCGGAACCGTATCTTTATGGACCGGACCGAAGGGGTCGGGGTGATTTCTCAGGAAGACGCCCTGGCGTACGGGATCACCGGGCCGAATCTTCGTGCAACCGGCGTCGATCTCGATCTCCGTAAGGATCGTCCCTATCTGGGCTACGATCAATATGAGTTCGATGTTCCCGTTGGCACCACCGGAGACTGCTACGATCGCTACCTGATCCGGGCCGAGGAGATTCGCCAGAGCATCCGGATCATTCGTCAGGTGATCAAGAGCTTCCCGGACGGGGCTTGGTACGCCGAAGATGCGAAAAAGATTTATAAGCCGCCGAAGGGCAAGGTCCTGACGAGCATGGAGGAGTTGATTCAAAACTTCATGATCGTGACGGAAGGCCCCCGCATGCCGGAGGGGGAAGTCTATTTCGAAGCGGAGAATCCAAAGGGGATTCTCGGGTTCTTCGTCGTCTCCAAAGGGGGCGGGGTGCCGTATCGCTTGAAGATCCGCTCCCCCAGCTTCTGTAATTTGAGTATCCTCCCGAAAATCTGCCCGGGACTCTACCTGACTGACATCACGGTGGTCCTCGGGAGTCTGGATTTCGTGATGGGGGACTGTGACCGATAATTGTCGCCGAATATTTGCAACCGAATTCCAAAACGATTCATGAGCCAACCGACTGAAATTGCGGAACCCTTCGCGCTCCCCAAGGAGATCATCGCGAAGATCGACAAGATTGTCCCGCGCTATCCCTCCGCACGGAGCGCGACCTTGCCTCTTCTCCACCTGATTCAGGACGAGAAGGGATACATCTCTGAGCAAGCCATTGAGTGGATTGCGGAACGTTTGGGAATCGAGCCGATCAAAGTTCTGGAGCTCGTCACATTCTATCCGATGTTCCGCCAGAAGCCGATTGGGCGACGCCACGTCAAAGTGTGCCGAACCCTTTCCTGTGCGCTCAACGGGGGAGCCAAGGTTTGTGAGAAATTCAAGGATGCCTTTGGCGTGGAGCTAAACGAGGTCTCGGAAGACGGCGAAGTTACAGTGGAATACGTGGAGTGCATCGCCAGCTGTGGAACCGCTCCGGTTGTGCAGATCGATGAAGTTCTCCACGAGAATGTGACCGAGGAGCGGGCCGACGAACTGATCGAGGAGATCCGGTCCAACGCAAAGGGGGGCTCCTGAAACCTGGAGAACTGGATATGGCAGCAGGCGAAAATAGAATTTTGTTAAAGAATGTGGATCAACCCGGTTACGGTCGGGACATTGATTCCTACATTTCGAAGGGTGGCTACGAGGCCTTGAAAAAGGCCGTTGGCATGAAGCCGGAGGAAATTTGCTCCGAGGTCATGGATTCCGGTGTTCGTGGCCGTGGAGGAGCTGGATTCCCCGCGGGGATGAAGTGGAAGTTCCTCGACCGGAAGTCGGGCAAGCCGATTTACCTCGTCTGCAACGCCGACGAATCCGAGCCGGGAACCTTCAAGGATCGCCAGCTCATCTACAAGGACCCGCATCAGCTGATTGAGGGAATGATGATCGCCGCCTACGGAACGCAGACGGCTCTCTCCTTTATCTACATCCGCGGGGAAATGTATGACGGCGCCCGCATTCTCGAGGAAGCGATCGAAGAGGCTCGTGCCAAGAACTTCCTCGGCGACGACATTCTCGGATCCGGTTATTCCTGTGATCTGATCGTTCACCGCGGAGCCGGAGCTTACATCTGTGGGGAAGAAACGGGACTCATCGAATCGATCGAAGGCAAGCGTCCTTATCCGCGCATCAAGCCTCCGTATTTCCCAGCGGTTCTCGGACTCTACATGTGCCCGACGATCGTGAACAACGTCGAGACTCTCTGTCACGTAAAGCACGTCATTGAACGCGGGGGCAAAGAGTACGCGAAGCTGGGTAAACCCGGCAACACTGGCACCCGAATCTGGTCGGTCTCCGGCCACGTGCAGAAGCCCGGCTACTACGAAGTGGAGTGCGGGGCTATGACTTACGGTGAGTTGATCAACGAGGTGTGCGGAGGGATGAGACCTGGCCGCAAGCTGAAGGCGATCATCCCCGGAGGATCCTCCTCGAAGGTCTTACGCGCCGATGAACGTTTTCAAGGGAAACTGAAAGACGGCACCGAATTTGACTGGGGGGTCGAAGACATCCCTCTCGATTTCGACGGACCGATGGCCGCGGGCACCATGTCGGGATCCGGAGCGATCATCGTCATGGACGATTCGACGGACATCGTTGCCGCCCTGGCAAATATTAATGCCTTTTATGCCCACGAGAGCTGTGGTCAGTGCACTCCTTGCCGCGAGGGTTCCCTCTGGTTGAAGAAAGTCACCGCCCGCATGGTCGCTGGCGAGGCGCGCGAGGAAGACGCGGATCTTCTCAAATCCATTGCGGATCAGATTGAAGGCCGCACAATTTGTGCTCACGGGGAAGCGACGGCATGGCCGGTGCAAAGCTTTATTCTGAAGTTCCGTGATGAATTTATCGATTACGCCCGGAAACAGGCGGCGGAACGAAAAGCGAAAGATTCCAAGACGGCGGCAGTTGCCTGACCCGGTCTGGAACGGAGCGAAGGACACGATTACAGATAGGACGAAATGAGCGAGAAAGGTCAGACAGAGAAGGTCACCGTAAATATCGACGGTAAGGATGTCGAGGTGCCCACCGGGATCACCATGATTGAGGCCGCCGAGATCGCCGGTAAGGAGATCCCTCACTACTGCTACCACCCGAAGTTGAGCATTTCTGGAAATTGCCGGATGTGCTTGGTGGAGATGGGGATGCCAATGCGTGACCGCGGAACGGGTGAGCCCGTGATGGATGACGACGGCAAGCAGAAGATCGGCTGGATGCCCAAGCCCGCGATCGCTTGTAACTCGAAGGTCTCTCCCGGACTCCATATCAAGACCGACACGGATCTGGTCAAAGATTGCCGCAACGGTGTCATGGAGTTCCTCCTCGTCAATCACCCCCTCGATTGCCCGATCTGCGACCAAGCAGGGGAGTGTCGTCTGCAAGAATTTGCCACGGATTACGGTCGGGGCTACTCGCGCTTTATCGAAGAAAAGAACGTGAAGCCCAAGCGGACCGTTCTCGGCCCGCGGGTCATGCTCGATGATGAGCGCTGCATCCTTTGCTCCCGCTGTATCCGCTTCATGAGCGAAGTGGCGGACGACCCGGTTCTCGGATTTACCGAACGGGGCAGCTATTCGACGCTTACCTGTTTCCCCGGGAAGAATCTTGATAGCAACTACTCGCTGAACACCGTGGACATCTGTCCGGTGGGAGCGCTTACCAGTCGCGATTTCCGTTTTAAGATGCGGGTTTGGTTCCTGAAGTCGGTGAAGAGCATCTGCACCGAGAGTAGTGTCGGGGCCAATACCGAGGTCTGGCAGCGCGAAGGGAAAATTTACCGAATCACACCGCGGCGCAATGACGCGGTCAATGATACTTGGATGACCGATAGCGGCCGAGCCCTTTACCAACAGGTCGAGGCGGAAGGGCGCCTACGTCAGCCCGTGGTCAAGGGCTCCAACGCCACCGCGACCGAAGCGGTTCGCGCGGCAGGCGAGATCCTCAAGTCATCGGAGAAGATTGCCATTGTGGCCTCCACGCACTCTTCGGTTGAGGAGCAATATTACCTGAGCCAGTTGGCGCGGTCTAAAAAGGCCAAGGTTTTCGCCGTTCAGCACCTCGGAGAAGAAGACGGTCTCCTGCAATCGGCTGACCGCACTCCCAACACCCGTGGAAGTCTAGTGACTGGGCTCTTGTCCGACCTGCCGAGCGCAGATCTCAGCGATCTTGCTTCGCAAATTGACAGTGGGGCGGTGGATACCGTGCTAGCAGTGCATGAGGATTTGGTGGCCGCCGGTTTGACGGAAGCGCAAATTGCCAAGGTGCAGCTCATTCAGGTCGCCACTCAGAAGAGTGCATCGACCGCGTTGGCGGCGATCTTGATCCCGTCATTGACGGTCTTCGAACGCTCCGGAAGCTTCATCAATCAGCAGTTCCGACTGCAGAAGTTCCACGCCGTTATCCCTGGACCTGCGGGTCTCCTTTCCGATTTGCAAATCTTTGCCTCTCTGAAGTCTTTGGTCGAAGGGGAAACGGCAGCGACCGTGCAGGTCAAAGACGCCTGGAACTCCCTTTCTTCGGAGATCGAAGAGTTGCAGGGCATTCAATTCCGTTCGATCCCCGACGATGGGCAAACCATCTCGGCGGGGAATCTCGCCAATCTTCCATTCCCGGAGAAAAAATCGCTGAAGTTCGATGCACGCGAGTTCGCTCGCGAAGCGATCGGCGTCTCGGAAGCCTCCTGATCATTTTTGCCAATCCAGTCAGATTCCAATGGAACTCACATCCGTCCTCCTGAAAATTGTATACGCGGTCTTGATGATCGTGGTGGTCATGACCATGGCCGGATACTCCGTGCTCATTGAGCGCAAGGTTTCCAGCTGGGTGCAGGGCCGAGTCGGACCGAACCGGGCCTCTCCGTTTTTCGTCAAATATTTGCCTGTGATCGGGCCCATGCTCGTGCGATGGGGGATTTTCCAACCGGTGGCTGACGGGTTGAAGTTCCTTTTCAAGGAGGAGATCACTCCGGGGCACGTAAACAAGGTGTATTACTACATGGCCCCGATCATCGCGTTGGTGCCGGCGTTGACGACGATGGTGGTCATTCCGTTTGGGCAGTATACGAATCCGGATACCGGAGCGGTCAATCCGCTCATGTTAGCCCCGCTCGACATTGGGATTCTCTTCATCTTTGCAGTCTCTTCGCTAGGGGTGTACGGGATCGTGCTCGCGGGTTGGTCCTCGAACAATAAGTATTCCTTCCTCGGCAGCATCCGGAGCTCGGCGCAGATGATCTCCTATGAGCTCTCGCTGGGCCTCTCCATCTTCCCGTTGTTCCTCTGGCTCAACGCACCGGGGGTCGAAGGCGGCTTGGGTCTGACCTCGGTCGTCGGCTATCAGCAGAATATCTGGTTCATTTTTGTCCAGCCGCTGAGTGCGCTCCTTTTCCTCGTCGCCATCTTCGCAGAGACGAATCGCCTGCCTTTTGATATGGCTGAGTCGGAGACTGACCTCGTCGGTGGGTTTCACACGGAGTACGGCTGCTTCAAATTCGGGATCTTTTTCGTCGCCGAGTACGCGCACATCGTCATCGGTTCCGCTCTTTTCGCCCTGCTGTTCCTCGGGGGATGGCATTTCCTTCCCGGCGTAGCCAATCCTTGGCCCGATGGCTGGATCGGAGGCGTTCTCTCAACGATCTGGTTCATCATAAAGGTCGTGGCGATGATTGTCTTCTTCGTTCTGATTCGTTGGACGATCCCCCGGTTCCGTTACGACCAGGTGATGAAGCTTGGCTGGACCATCCTCCTGCCTCTGGCGATCGCCAACCTCATCTTGAACGCGATCATTATCGCTATCATCGATACACAGTAAATTTTGACTCACCATGGCTGAAACCAAAGTAATCGAGCGCAAGCCGCTGAGCCTGTCGGAGAGAACCTATCTCCCGCAGATCGTGTCCGGCTTGAAGACGACGATCTCGCAAATCTTCAAGCCCTCAGTCACCTTGCAGTACCCGGAGGAGCGTCCCCCGATCCCGAAAGGGTATCGAGGTGTGCCGACCCTGGTCAAAGACCCCAACGGTCGCGAGAAGTGTGTCTCCTGCCAACTGTGCGAGTTTGTCTGCCCTCCGCGGGCGATTCGGATCACCCCGGGCGAAATCCCTGAGGGCTCCGAGTATGAGCACGTCGAGAAAGGACCGGAAGAGTTCGAGATCAACATGCTGCGCTGCATTTATTGCGGGCTCTGCCAAGAGGTTTGTCCCGAGGAGGCTATTTTTCTTCAGGACGTGTTTTCACTTTCTGGATACTCGCGTGAGGAAATGGTGAACGATAAGAAGAAACTTTACGAACTAGGTGGAACGCTCCCCGACGAACATTTCAAGTGGGACAAAAAGAAGGCAGCAGAGGAGGCTGCGGCAGCGGGCGGACACCATTGAGGGCGCAATCCTTTCGATTTTTGTCTTTTCCCGCTAACACCTTTATTACAGGTTGATTTCCCGTGGACGTGCTTTTCATTATTTTCGCGGTATTGACGGTGCTACCGGCCTTTTTGATGGTCGTAGCTCGCAATCCGGTCAACGGCGCCATGTTCATGATCGTCTCCTTTGTGGGGATGGCCGCGCTCTTTGTGCTTCTGGAGGCCTTCTTTTTGGCCATTCTCCAGATTCTCGTCTACGCGGGCGCGATCATGGTGCTCTTTCTCTTCATCATCATGTTGCTCGACATGGATGAGGTGGAGAAGATCAAGCCTCGAACCGTAACGGCTTTTGCCAGCGGGATTTCCTTGGCCTTGATCGTGGTCGGGATCATTTCACTGCTCGGCTCGGACGGTATGTCCGGGCAGGCGTTTGCTTCCCTTGCGGCAGCCCCGGATTTCCCCTCCGCTGCGGCTCCGATGGAACTTTCTCTGAGCACCAAGTCCTACGGATTCGGGCTCTTCACGAAATACATGCTTCCGTTCCAGTTGACGGGGCTGTTGTTGTTGGTGGCGATGATCGGTGTGATTGTCATCAGCAAGAAACGGGAACCATCCCAGGAGCAGAGCGCTTCCTGACCTTTGATTGGTACGGATATTCGTCATGACACTTAGTCTGAATTCTTTCCTTTTCGTTGCGGGGCTGTTGTTCGCCATCGGTTTTTTCGGAGTGCTTCTCCGGAGGAACGTTCTGGTGATCTTCATGTCCCTGGAAATGATGCTCAACGCCGCGATTTTGGCGCTCGTCGCATTCTCACGGTTTAACGGCATTATGGACGGAAACATCTTTGTCTTTTTCATCATCACGGTCGCAGCGGCGGAAATTGCCGTCGGCCTGGCCATCATCGTGGCGCTTTTCCGGAAGCGTCAGTCGGTGATGGTTGAACAGCTCAGCAGCTTGAAGAACTGATCCGATGGAATTAAACACCCTCATGGTTCTTATCTTGGTGACCCCGCTTCTGTCGGCGGGGCTCATTGCGCTTTTCTTTCGCGATCGCGGAGGAATCGCTTCGGGGATCTCCGTCATTGCGAGCGGTCTGATTCTCGTCTTGTCGATTTTCCTCCTGCTGAACGCTCCGGACAAGCCTTACACCACCTCGATCGACTGGTTCACAGTGGGCGACCTCACGATCTCGTTGGGGTTCCTGCTCAATGGGCATACCCACCTGCTGCTGTTTGTGGTCTCCTTCGTCGGATTCTGGATTCATTTGTTCAGCATCGGGTATATGGATGACGACAAGGCGAAGGGGCGCTTCTTTGGCGGACTTTCGATCTTCATGTTCTCGATGCTCGGGATCGTCCTCGCGGACAACCTCGCGATGATATTCATCTTCTGGGAGTTGGTCGGATTCAGTTCTTACATGCTGATCGCCCACTACTGCGATACGGATGAAGCCGCCGAAGCTTCGAAGAAGGCTTTCATCGTCAATCGGGTAGGGGACTTTGGTTTCCTGATCGGGATTGTCTGGTGTTTCTGGAAGTTCGGCACCCTGAATTTGAGTGAAATCGATTTGGCGGTGGGAGCGAATCCAGCATTGGCCGTGACCGGATTGGGGCTGCTCTTGATCTGCGGATTCCTCGGAAAGTCGGCTCAATTCCCACTTCACGTCTGGTTGCCGGACGCGATGGCGGGCCCGACTCCGATCTCTGCTCTCATCCACGCCGCAACCATGGTGGCCGCGGGGATTTTCCTCCTCGTGCGGATCGATGTCCTCCTCACTCCTTTCGTTCTGGAATGGATCGCTTGGACGGGTGCTGGCATGGCCTTGATTGCTGGTTTTGTCGCTTTGGGGCAGAACGACATCAAGAAGATCCTCGCCTATTCGACGCTCTCGCAGCTCGGTTACATGGCGGCGGCAGTCGGGATTGGGTTGCCGGGATTGGGTCTGTTCCACCTGACAACCCACGCATTTTTCAAGGCTCTGTTGTTCCTCTGCTCGGGCTCGATTATTCACGCCTGCCACCACGAGCAGGACATCTTCAAGATGGGCGGATTGCTCAAGAAGATGCCCGTGACCTCGATTGCCTTCCTCGCCGGAATGCTCGCTCTCATGGGGGCAAACTTCACTGCCGGATATTGGAGTAAGGAAGCCATCATGACGGCCGCCTTCGCAATCGACGGACCGATCTTTTGGTTCCTCATCGGAGGTGCTGTGCTGACAGCCCTCTATATGGGACGACTCTTCCTTATCGCCTTCCTGGGCAAACCTCGCACTGAAAAAGTGGAGCATTGCAAGGAAAGCGGTCCGGTCATGCTTCTGCCGCTTCTGGTTTTAGGGGTCTTGGCGTTAATCGGTGGTTTCTACACCTTCTGGCCTGAGGTTCTCTCTCAGTCGTTTGTGGGTGAAGTAAATGCCGTATATCACGGGGAGGAGTTCCACCACGCTCACGAAACCCTCAAAATCTGGGGAACGGTTGCCTGGATTTCCGGGTTGGTCATTGCCCTCGTTCTCTACGGAATCGGCAGCTCCAAGGATCGCTTGGCTGAGAAGGTTCCGGCGCTCTACACAGTTTTCCGCCGCCGTCTCTTCATCGACGATGTCTATGATTTTTACGTCACAAAGATTCAGCAGCGGTTTGTCGATATCCTCGGTTTCATTGATCTCTTCCTGATTTCAGGAGTGATGGTCAGGGGATCGGCGGGAATCGCCGGACTTGTTGGGGTTTTCACTCGAAGTCTGCACGTCGGCAGTCTTCACGGATATGTTTATTGGTTTCTCTTGGGGATCGTTCTGTTTTGGGCGTTTTCCATGGGCTGGTTCTGATCGGAAATGGTTTTTGATAGTACACTTCTCCTCCTGGCGATTTTGATTCCCCTTTTCGGGGGATTAACGCTGCTCGGGTTCCGAAATCTTTCCGCTTCGGTGGTTCGGCTCGTGGCGTTGACCGGGTTCACTCTCCCTCTGCTGATCGCGATCTGGCTCTACTTTATGTTTGCCGGTGCGGATCAGGTGGATGGATACCGATTCTTCACTGAGCTTGATACAGGGCTGGGCTTCTTTGGCATCAACTTGACTCTGGGGCTGAACGGGATCTCTCTCCCGCTCTTTTTCCTCGCGGGACTCGTTGGGTTGGCCGCGGGTATTCAAGCGCTGCATTCCGACGCCGGACGCCGTCAGCTCTACTTGAGCTTGCTTCTGATCATGCAGGCAGGGCTCATGGGAACCTTCGCTTCAGTCGATATCTTCTTCTTCTATTTTTTCCACGAGCTCGCCCTCATCCCGACTTTCGTGATGATCGGCATCTGGGGAGGATTTGGCCGACGCTCCGCGGCGATCGAGATGACGATTTATCTGACGCTCGGTGCGATGCTTTCGCTTCTCGGGTTGATCCTCATCTACTCAGCTTCGGGAATCGATTCCTTCAATCTGATCGATATTCGCCAATACCTGATAGAGCAGCCATTGAGTGAAACCTTGAGCAATAATATCTTCGGATTGCTGCTCTTCGGTTTCGGGATTCTGGTTTCGCTCTTCCCCTTCCACAGTTGGGCTCCGCGTGGCTATGCGGCGGCGCCGACGGCAGCTGCGATGCTGCACGCCGGGGTATTGAAGAAGTTTGGCCTCTACGGGTTGATTCAGATCGCCTATCCGCTGCTTCCACAAGGGGCAGCACATTGGGGCCCTCTGCTCATGTGGTTGGCTTTGGGGAACGTGGTCGTCATCGGCCTCATCACCATGGCTCAGCGTGATCTGAAACAGATGGTTGGGTACAGCTCGGTGATGCACATGGGCTATTGCTTCCTCGGATTGGTAACCCTCAACTCGATCGGGGTAGGGGGAGCCGTGATCCTCATGTTTGGTCATGGTCTTTCCGTGGCGCTTCTCTTCATGCTCTCCACCGCGGTTTTCCATCGGACTCAGACTTACGACATGAAAGAGATGGGAGGCCTCGCCACCCGGACTCCGATTCTGGCCGGAATGTTCGTTGCCGCGACCTTTGCCAGCATCGGGCTTCCCGGATTTGCCAATTTCTGGGGTGAGTTTGCGATCTTCGTCTCGCTCTGGCACTACAATCCATGGGCTCTCGCAGCTGCGGCTACGGGCATCATTATCTCAGCGATTTACGGACTGCGGGCCGTGGCTTGGATCTTTTTCGGAAAGCCGTCCGAAGCCTTGGCTGAGCATTGGAAAGAGAACAAACCTTTCGAGTTGCGGCAGGGCGAACGTCTCTCGGCGACCCTGCTATTCTCCGGTCTTATGATCGTGGGATTCTTCCCGCGGATCTTCTCTGACTACGTCGATATGGATCTTACGCCTTATTTCTCGTCGGAACCGACTGCTTCGGTGCAGGCCGCCTCACCGGCGGAAATCGCCGCCCAGCAGAACGATTCCGAAATGTTTGTCGCCAACGCGACGTCCAATGATCTTTCCGCGAAAGTGGAGGTGGCTCGATGAATCTCGAAGTTTTTAAAACACTCTCGGAGTCCAACCGCTGGGGACTCCTTCTGCCCGAGATCTTTCTCGTCGGGCTGGCCTTGGTTCTTCTCGTCTTCGAGATGTTGTTCAAGCGCCAAGACCTTCTTCTCATCGTACGTCTCGCCATTTGGGGGCAGGTCTTGCTGTTGGGCTTGATCGCCCTCAGCTACTTGGAAGGTTTCCCCACCGAAACCGTCTCAGCATTTTCCGGGTTGATTCAGCAGAATCCGGCGACCGAGGTGATGCGGATATTCTTCATCACCGGTTCTCTTCTGGTGAGCTTTTTGGCGATGACCTACTTGAAGAAGCAGGATCTGCCGCGGACGGAGTTCCTCTCCATCACGATGTTGGTGACGGTGGGCATGATGATTCTCGTCCAGAGCTCGCAGTTCGTTCTCTTTTTCGTCGCTCTGGAAACCGTGACCGTGGGGTTCTACGTTCTGGTGGCCTATTGCCGGAAGAGCCCGTTCTCTCTGGAGGCTGGTTTGAAGTTCCTCGTCCTCGGGGCGATGAGCTCGGCGATCCTCCTCTTCGGAATTGTTTTTCTTTACGGTGTAGCTGGGAATCCCTCGTTGCCCGGGCATGTCTCGGATCCGATGAATTTCTCGCAGTTGGCCTCCTTTATTGCTGCCAACCCCAGCCATCCTTTGGTGCTGATTGGAGCTTCACTGGTCTTGGCGGGCGTTGCCTTCAAGGTGGGAGCGGTTCCTTTCCAGATCTGGATTCCCGACGTCTACCAAGGCGCGCCCACTCCGGTGACGGCCTTTCTGGCGGTTTCTTCGAAAGCCGCCGGTGTCTTCGTTCTCATGACGCTGGTTCGCGGTCCGTTCGCTCCGTTGAGTTCTTTCCTCATCCCGCTCCTTTCGACGGTGGCGGTCTTGACCATTCTCTTCGGAAACCTGACTGCACTGCCTCAGCGTAATGTGAAGCGCTTGATGGGGCTCTCTGGAATTGCCCACGCTGGATATCTCCTCGTCGGAGTAGTGGCTTCGATGACGGTCGATTGGGCCGTGTATGCGGTGGTCTTCTACCTAATCACTTACCTCTTGGCCTCCTTTGGCGTATTCGGGGTCATGATCCACTTGGCAGGAGATGATGACTCGGATCAGGAAGTGGACCATTACGAAGATCTCGGGCAGCGGCAGCCATTTCTCGCCGGAGTGCTGACAATCGGACTTTCAAGCCTTGCAGGAATCCCGCCTCTCGGCGGATTCATCGGGAAACTCCTCATCTTCATTGCCGCCTTCCAAGCCGAACTCTACGGACTCTTGGGCGCAGCCATCATTGGTGTGGTCCTGTCGATTTACTATTACTTTGGCTGGATTCGGGAAGCGGTTTTCCGCGTTTGGCGCAGTCCGGAAGGCAGTGGTGCCAATTCGTCCGAGGCCAATCCCATTACCGTATCAACGGTGGAGACGGTGACTCTCGGGGGACTCTCCGCGCTTACGATCGGCATTGGGCTCTTCCCCACATTGGTGGATTGCCTGATGCGGCTTTAGTGGAGCCTCCTCGTCAACATCTTTCGCCGACAGGGTTTAAGTCTAGCTCCACGACCGGAGGTGGGTTTTCTCTGGCCCGCCGGAGTGTGCCAATGCGTAGGTGTTCGCCATTGAATCGCCGGAGGCGAATGATCCATCGTCGGTTCCCTTTTGGGCGTAGCGAATATTTTAATAATAAGGTGGGTAAGGCTAGAGGCATTTCGAACGGTGGGTGGGTTGCTTCAGCGCCCACCTTGGATTCGACGAAGAGAGACAATTCAGCGGATGGGTATCCTTCGTTCTCTACGAATCCTCTTCGATCTTACACGGGCAAGGCTGAAGCCATGCCCCACAGCAGGTGTGTTGCTTTCTCGGTCCCGCCGAAGTGTGTGGATGCGGAATGCACTACCTTGAACTCCATCTTGAAAAAATCCTAATGCTCGAAGGTGTAGAAAAGGTCTTTTTTCTCGGAATTGGGGGCACGGCCATGGGTAATTTGGCCGTCTGCCTCAAGAGGGCCGGAATCGTTGTGGGAGGATCAGACAATGTTCTTTATCCGCCCATCTCGGATCTTTTGGCGGAACAGAGCATTCCTGTATCGGCTCCCGATGACCTTGCCGTAATGCAGGATTGGAGTGGTTCCTTGTTCATTGTCGGGAATGCGGTTTCCCGCGGGCATCCTCAGGTCGAATGGTTGATGAACCACTCTGCGGAAGTGCGATGTTCGTTTCCGGAGTTTCTTGGATCCTACATGCTTCGGCAGACGCGAAATCTCGTGGTTGCGGGAACTCACGGAAAATCGACGACGACCTCCGTCGCAGCGAAACTTCTTTCGGAGGGGCGCGCGACCGCAGGATGGTTTGTCGGGGGAGTTCTTGCCGATCAGACCCCGGCTTTTACTTGGGATCCGGGATGTGAGGTTTTTGCCATCGAAGGCGATGAATACGATTCAGCCTTTTTCGATAAGCGGTCGAAGTTCGTTCACTACCGCCCGAAGGTCCTGCTCATCAATAATCTGGAATTTGACCATGCGGATATCTTTCGGGATACGCAGGACGTGCAGCGATCTTTTCGTCAGGTCATTTCGCTTGTGCCTGGCGATGGAACGATTCTCTACAATGGGGACGATCCACGACTCGCCGAAATGCTTCCGGTTCCCTGGGCTCCGTGCCTGAGCTTTGGAACCGGGGAGGACAACGATTTTATCATGTCTCGGGTGTCTAATGATGGTGTGACTGAAGTGTCCGTTCGGCGGAAGGAGGAGGACGCGGCTCTATTGACTGTCGAAACGCGTCTGCTCGGGGACTTCAATGCCCGGAACGTCGCTGGGGCGGCTCTGGCAGTCCGTCATCTCTGCCCAGACAGGAATGAGACTACGGTCGATCTCCGGGATTTCCGTGGATTGAAACGGCGGCAGGAAATTCGTTTTCAGGATGAGAGACGAATCCTCATCGAAGACTTCGGACATCATCCTACGGCACTTTCCCTTGCTCTGAAAGCCTTGCGGGAGTCCTTTCCCGGATGGAGGCTTCACGCCATGGTCGAACCGCGTAGTAACACCATGAGGACCAATCGACTGCAGTCGGACCTAATCGAAGCTCTTCGTTTGGCCGATACGGTCACCTTGGCCCCCATTCATCGCCAGGAACGGATCCCCGAAAAGGAACGTTTGGACTCTGAAAAGATCGTTCAAGTCTTGGCCGCGGATTCAATTCCCTGCCGTTTTTGTCGCCAAGAAGCAGAACTGCGCGAGTCCTTCCAGCAGGAGATTCAGAACAACAAAACCCTGACCGTGGTTTTTTCCAATGGCGCCTTCTGTGGGCTGCTGGGGGAATTCGTAGAAACGTTGCGACAGTAGTCGACTCCGGATCAGGAAGAGGAATAAAACCCTCGCCCGAAAAGAATATCGGTCGGGATGATCATTCTCGAGGATACTTTCATTACTGGATTTACTTCAGTTCGGTTCCGGAAAATATCGATTCCTCAAAGCCGAATTTTTGTGGCGACAATTCGGTGATATCCTCGGAACCGAGGAGCCAGTTGAAAGCTTTCTCCTGGCTTTTGGTGGGCGGAACTTGATGGGCACCTTCGAATGAAATCACGGCCACCTTGGCCTTATTTTCTTGGAGGATGGAGACATCACGATCCAGATAATAGTTGGCTCCCTTGTCATTGTTGCCATTCACCATAGCAACTTTGATCGGGAGGTAGCTTGATTCGAAGTATTGCTCGGTCCCGAGCCAGCCACCATTGGAGTAGATTCCTGCCCAAGGCCGGTCAATACGAATGGTGGTGCGAATTGCTCTCAATGCGCCTCCGGAGGTTCCTCCGATGAAGAGTTGGTTCGGATCATTCTGAACGATCTCTTCGATCTTGGGTAGGATCTCTTTGAACCGTTCCGTACTAGCCATTGATTCTTCATGGGAATGGGTGTTTCCAAAATGGTCTAGGGTCACGATAGTCATTCCGGTCGATTCAGCAGCATCCAGATGGCGAAGAAGATATCGCAACCCCTTGGGCCCGGGGCTGAAGAGGATCATTAGCGGGCCGCCCTGCGATTCATACACGGTAGATGGCTCATAAATGTAGAAGTCATAGTTAAATAGATCTCCGATGTAATTGTAGTGGCTGAACCTACCTGAGAGATCGTCTAGCTTCGCATTCAGTCTTTCGCTGACCTCGAGCCATTCGACAAGCCATGCCTGGTCGACTGTTGAAAAATCGGACAATCGGTAAAACTGTGGATCCCGTTCGTTTTTGCGGAGGTAGACGAAGTTTCCAGATGGGTCGACTTCGATGAGCTCTGCTCGGAGCTTCGTTCCATCAGACATGGTCCAAGTCCGGAGATTGGTATTGCCGAATAGGTCGATGACGCAGGCGGTGAAACCGAGCAGGAAGAGAGCAATTTTCATGGTGCCGAGGAGTTGAATACGGAATCGTCAGATCTTTGGGGGAGACTCGATGGAAAATCCCTCCTCGTTTAGAGACTCAAGAAAAGCGTTAAATTCTTTTCGGTTTTTGAAAGAGCGATGCTGTGGCATTTGCGCCTCCTTGATCGAAAACTCGATCTTCACCCCGTCCTCCGTCTCGAATACAGTTTTCTCGCCGACTTTTATTTTTCCGGCAAAAAAGAACTCCCGGGTATTGAAGCTCGCGACGAATTCTTCTTCTGGATTTCCGATCGTGTAGTTCAGTTCTCTTACGCGGAGAACGTTTGTGTAAGTGATGGAGTCTCCATCCTTTTGGGTGATGGAGTCGAGTTCGCTCCCCAAGTTTATGGAAAGAGTGCCATTGGGATCATACCTCTGAGCGACGAGGACTCGGGAAGGGTAGTTGGTCATGTTCTTCCAGTTCATTTCGGAGATGATCTCACCATCCTGCTCGGCGCGTATTTGGAAATCGAGCAACTGGGCGGAGGTGATGGAAGGTATGATGAAGGAAAGGACGATCAGCAGAGGAATGCAGGATTTCATAGTAGGTTGATTTAGCGGCGGGGTCGCGAAAGTGCGGATTCTCATTTTTCACTTATAGATACAGAGCCCGGATGGAATGATCATTGTTGAGGAAGTGTCTTCGGGAGTGGGATTACCGTAGGGTTTTGAAACAGGTGATTTTTCGATTATGTTTGATTGGGGTAACTTTCTGATACGACTCTGGAGATGATCAGTCGGATCGTTTTGTTGTTCTCAAGTGTAAAAGTGGTCGAGCTTCCAACCTCCATTTTTCCGGTGAGAAAGTATTCCTCGGGATCGAAAGTCGCGATTAGCTGCGTTTCGGGATCTCCTTTGTCTTCTTTTAACTTCCTTACACACAGAACCACGGCATAGGTGACTTGATCCCCGTTTAAGCTACAGATAGACCCCGCTTCGACGCCAAGATTCATGGTGATACTATCGGTCGGTTTATATTCCTGTCCGACAGAGATATGAGCTTTTGAGCCCGGGACGGTCACCCAGCGAGGGGCGGAAATAAGATCGTCTTCCTTCATGAGTTGTATCTCGAAGGTAAGCTTCGATCGGCTTTCCGCCAAGACGGGTGGGCCGAACGTAAAACACAGTAGAATTGCGATCAGAAGCTTCATAAGATCAGGGGTGTGTGGATTGGGATAAGGATTCTCTAGCGAGGTTCTGTTATCGGATCAAACGAATAAGCGTCGATCCCTTTGTAGGTCTACAGTTAAACGCCGAAATGCGTAGCTCTCCTTGGTAAGATGAAACCTACTATTTCTATGATGAAGAATCCCTATCCCCTCTACCTTCTGGTTGCATGCTGCGTATTCCTGATCGGATCCAATCTCTTTGGAGAAGAGGTGTTGCGAGAGAATATCCCGTATTTGAGAAACGGATTGCCGATCCAGACGTTAACCGTTTTTCGTCCCGAGAACGCCGAAACTTTGCTTCCGGCGGTGGTGATGTATCACGGAGGGAGTTGGAAGAAAGGCACTCCGGGTCAGCTAGCGCAACTCGGGAACTATTTAGCAGAGAGAGGAATTGTACTGGTCTCGGCTGGATATCGTCTGGTTGGGAAACAAACGGAGGACGTGGGAGATTGTGTGAAGGACGCGATCGTTGCTTATGATTGGGTTTGCCGAAACGCCGAATCGATCGGTGTTGATCCGGATAGGATCGCAGTCGGTGGAGCCTCCGCTGGGGGGCAGCTCGGATTGAGCGTCGCGCTTTTGAGCGATTCTGCCTTTGAGGAGATTGCGGGCTCCGAGAGACAGGCTCCACTCGCGTACCTGGGACTGAATCCTGTGGTCGATACGAATGACCCTCGTTTTCTAAAAACGTTCGAGGAGTATGGGGATGACTTTAATCCGGTCGCTCTCTTGGAAGGGGGAGCGCATCTACCTCCGACATTCATTGCCCACGGACAGAAGGATGCGGTGGTTCCTCTCAATACGGTTGAAAGGTTCGCGGAAATTGCGACCGATCAGGGAGATGAAGTGGAAATTATGATTTTTGAGGGACAGTCGCACGGATTTTTCAATCCTCGGAAGGGCCGTGAAAAGATGCTGAATGAGCTCTATGTGGCCGTGTTTGGCTTCTTGAGTGAAAGTTTTGATTCGGCCGGGTCGTGAGTCTTTGATTGGTCGTCGTATTTGGGCGCAAAAAAAAAACGGCGAACCCGAAGGCTCGCCGTTTTACAGCTAAAATCGATTGAAAGGGCGGTTATGCCTTTTCTTTGTCCTTACCCTTGGAGCCGTCACAGCTGCCGGAGCAGAGAGAATCGGCGGAAACCGTTTGGGTGATGCTGGTCTTTTCCTTTTCGGACTTCTTGTCCTTGGAAGCGTCACCGCCACCGCAGCATCCACCTGCGTAGACGGAAGCGCTCAGAGCGGGAATAGCGAGAACGAGGAGGAGGGTTTTGATGGATTTCATGGTATATCTTGGGTTCGTTTTCCGTTGTTCGAATGGTGAATAACGAGGAAAAAATCGGCTTTTTCAACTCGAGGAGGCAAATTTCTGGCGATTTTTTGGATTGTTTCTCAAGTGGCTGATATCCAGAAGCTTTTGTTGCCGGAATAGGAGTGATTTGGAGCGCAAAATCTTCTCCGTGATCCGGAGACCAGAACAGGGGTTAGCTTGTCAAAAATTCGACCAGTGCTTCGCCAAAGGCCGGAAGGTCCGGAGGACGGCGGGCTGAGATGAGGTTCTGGTCCCAAACGACCGCTTCGTCGATCCACTTGGCGCCGGCGTTGGTCAGATCATCCTTGATTCCGGGAGTGCTGGTGACGCGGCGTCCTTTGACGATCCCGGCGGATATCGGAATCCAGCCCGCATGGCAAATCATCCCGATCATTTTGTTCGCTTCATCGAACTCGCGAGTGAGTTCCAGGATCTTCGGGTTGCGGCGTAGTTTGTCGGGCATAAAGCCTCCGGGAATCACCAGACCGGTGAAATCTTCCGTGCGAAGGTCATCGACCAGGCATTCGGCTGAAGCCGGATACCCGTGCTTTCCAGAAAACTCTTTCATCTCTTCCCCCGCGACAACCGTCTCCGCTCCCGCCGCTTGCAGGCGATAAAGCGGATACCAGAGTTCAAGGTCTTCGTAGATGTCGCCCACGAAAAAGAGAATGCGGTGATCGGAGAGTGATTGGGTCATAGAGGCAGGGTAGGGCATGTTTCCGGGATTTCCAATGAAGGAGGGAAAAAGGTGGCAATTCGCGATTGTCGAATGAGAAGGAGGTACCGTGCAGCTTCAGCAAACGGACGCGTGAGAAAAGCAGCGTCTGAGGGGCGGCATCCGCTTGCTGAAGCTACAGGCTACGAAATTCCAAAGTATCAATTCATTCTGGATTGCGAAAATAGAGCAAAGATGCTCCGTTAAAAACATGTCCTTAATTCCGACTCAGGAACGATGGCGGTCTCGTTTGCCGCACTGGGAAGTCGAAGGGCATTGGCACTTTGTCACCATTCGATGCAAAGGGAGCTTGCCTCAAGTAGCAAAACGCCAGCTCGAGGAGATTCATCAAACAATGGCTTCAGTTCAGCCGCGCTCTGACTTATTCGAAAATCTCCAGCGACGATATTTCCAAACCGTCGAAAAGTATCTGCACCAGGCTCAAGGTTCATGCCCTCTTAGCAGCAATTCGGCCTCTGAAGCGTGCTTAAAGGCCTGGGAGGAAATGGAGGAGGAAGACTGGCATATTGGCGAGGCCACCATCATGCCCAACCACATTCACTTCCTCACTTTCAGACATGGATCAGCATTTTCTCTTAAAGAAGTCCTCCGAAGATTCAAAGGGCGCTCCGGCAGATGGATCAACCAAGCCTTGGGGCGCTCCGGTCGATTCTGGCAGGAAGATTGGTTTGACCGATGGATGCGCACAGAAGCTGAACGAGACAAGACTATTGCTTACATTCGTAACAATCCGGTGAAAGGGAAATTGGTCACAGACTGGGAGGATCACCGGTGGAGAATCAGTAGCAAATTTCCGAAATAGGAAAGGGCCGGAGAGAAATCTTATCGTGCCGTGCATCCCGCATGTGCGGGAGAACGGGATGCCTGCCTCTCAGAGGTTACCTTTCTAACGGGCCGTTTGCTGAAGCAGCACGGTAAGAGGAGAGTTAGCGTCCTTTTATTGCAGTCCCTCGATGGCTTGAGCGACTGCTTCCTCCTTACCCGCTTCGATGCGGATGAAGAGTTCTTGGAGGCCTTTCGCAGACTGGGTGACTCCCTTGAGTCCACCGGGTTCGCGCCGTTGGATTTTGACAGCGCCGGTGCGGCCTTTCTGGCCGAGGGATTTTCCTCCGTAGGAGAGACCAATGATGACACCAATCACTCCGTCCAGCGACTCGATCTTTTTGATCGTTCGCTGGCATTCTTTTGAAGTGCTTTGATGGCGTCCGCGTGAGGGCATGGGGCTGGACTAGGGCAAGGCCGAGGATCGGTCAACGGGTTAAGCGGATTGCTGGCGGGATGGGTTCCCCTCCAGAACCTCTTGTGGGCGCGGATACTTTGCCATTTCAGTTGTTCCTTCGGGAATAAAATCGAGGGTGGGGGTTCCTATGTGAAAGGACTGTTACGGACTGGGGATGCTTCAAAATATTCCTAGCGCATCCGTCTTTTTGTCGATATCAGTATCCCGATACATCAATCACCTCAACTTATGAAGACGATAAGAAGTCATTATTCATTCTCCCTCCGCGCGCTTTCGATCCTCGGTGCCGCTTTTTGTCTTTCCTTCGCTCCCGCGCTGCAAGCAGCAACCCTCCACGGAAATCTCGATGTGGCTGGAGGAAAATCGAAAAAGTTTGGGAAGAACGTGTTGGTGACTCTCTATGAGGCGGCCGAGTTTACTCCTCTGGCTCTGGCCACGACTCAGACCGACAGCAGCGGCGATTTCCGGATCGAGATCGCCAAAGAAAAGTCGGACAGCATCTTCTTTCTCTCTGCCAATCTTTCTCCGGAAGTCCGTTTCATGGCGGTTCTCGGAGAAGAGTTGCCCACACAAGCGGTCGTGAACGAGCTGACCACGGTGGCCGCTTCCTATTCGATGGCGCAGTTCTTCCGGACCGGGCAGATTGCTGGGAGTGCGTATCGATTGCAGATCGCTGCGCAAATGGTGCCAAACATCGTCGATCCGGCGACGGGCCAAGTTTCGGATGTTTTGCTGACCTCTCCCAATGCCGATGAAACCAACTCTCTGCGACTGACCCGTTCCCTCGGCAATGTGCTCAATGCCTGTGTAAGAAATTCGACCGCCTTGACCTTCTTCCTTCAAGCGACGGATGACGAATACGGGCGGACTCCGATCGACACTGCGGAAGCCTTGGCCAATCTGGCCCGCGATCCGTCGCAGAACGCCTCTTGGATTTACTCGATGTCGAAGTACAATCGTCCCTATAAGCCTGACTTGACCAGCGAACCCGACAATTGGTCTGTGACGGTGAAGTTGAACCGCACGGGACGCGATGATGTCTTCTTCGGTGGCGCGGCCAACGTCGCGTGGGATTCGCGGGGATACGCTTGGGTGGCGAATAACGTGGTTCAGGGCACTCCTAATTCCACGACTTACAATGTTGTCCTCAAGCCAGACGGAACGCCTTCCGACGGGACCAACGGCACCCCGGATTCTCCCATCAGCGGTGGCGGCCTTCTCGGAGTGGGTTGGGGAGTCACGATTGACTACGAAGACAACGATTGGTTTGGCAATTTCGGTTGGGGGAAGCCCAAGAGCCAAACGTATCCGACTCAACGCGAAGGCGGCAAGAGGGGTGCGGGGACCGGAAGCGTTTCCCGTTTTCTCCCCGATGGAACCCCGACCTCAGAGAATGGATACTACGGCCCCTTGCGGGTTCAGGGCATCGAGCCCGATATCTACAACAACATCTGGATGGCCAGCCTCGGAGACACCGACCGCACGCTGGGTAGTGGCGTTTGGGTATATCGAAACGGAGATCCGACGGATGTGGTCTCCTCCATTGTGGATTGGGAATACGCTCCCTTCGGAGTCGCCCCAGTGCCCAATGGCAATGCAGCCTGGGTCACCTTCTCTGGTGGTCTGGCCGGACAAAACCAGAGCGGGCTAGCGAAGTATCGTCTCAATGAAGACGGCTCGCTGGAGCAGACCTTCTATGAGGATTTAGGCAAGACCCTCAAGATTGTCACCGTCGACTTTGCGGGCAATGCTTGGGTCGCCTCGCAGGGTACCAGCTCCATCTTTGCCTTTAGCCCCGACGGAACTAAACTCGGGGAATACACGGGTGGAGGCATCTTCGGGCCGTGGGGGCTCGCCGTCGACGGCGAAGGGAACATCTGGATATCCAACTTTGGGGACATCGCCGCCAACAACGATTACCCCTATGGACGGGTATCCAAGATCTGCGGAGCGAACCCTGCGGCTTGGCCCGAGGGAATGACAATGGGGGATCCCATCTCTCCGAATAGTGGTTACACCGTTCCGAATGAGGGTGACGAAGTTCTTCTTCCCAATGGAGATCCTCTCTACGGCCCCGGAGCGCCCCCAAGCTACAAGCCCATCATGCGTCAAACCAGTGTCCAGATCGATGCCGCCGGAAATCTCTGGAGCATCAATAACTGGAAGCCTCGTTTCGACGTCGATGCCACGGTTAATCCGGGGGGCGACGGCATCATCATCTTCGTTGGTATCGCCCCTCCACCTCCGTTGCAGTTCTAAGATCGGGTTGACCGAAAATCCAGAATTTCCGTGCTCGAAAGTAGGGGTGCAGCTTCAGCTGCCCCCATCTCGTCGTTCTTGCAGACGGTTTTGTCGAAAGGAGTGAGAGCTTCCAGCTCTCTCCCGCGTATCAGAAGACAGATGGCGAATGTCCAAGTCCGAACTCTCAAATTCGAGGAGGTAAGAATTCAGACCCGCACCCGCATGGAAGATGCAGAACTTCTCGATGTTCACCAAAAGTAGCACAGGCTGCCAGCCTGTGTGTTTTCTCGGGAGCACCCATGCCTCAAGCTACAAGCCCATCATGCGTCAAACCAGCTGTCCAGATCGATGCTGCCGGAAACCTCTGGGCCATCAATAACTGGAAGCTTCGTTTCGACGTCGACGCCACGGTCAATCCGGGGGGCGACGTCATCATCTTCTTCGTTGGCATCGCCCCTCCACCTCCGTTGCAGTTCTGAGATCGGGTTGACCGAAAATTCAGAAAATCTGTGTTTAAAAGTAGGGCCGCAGCTTCAGCTGCCCCCATCTCGTCGTTCTTGCGGACGGTTTTGTCGAAAGTAGTGAGAGCTTCCAGCTCTCTCCCGCGTATCAGAAGACAGATGGCGACCGTCCAAGGTCGAACGCTCAACTTCGAGAAGGTAAGAATTCAGACCCGCACCCGCGAGGAAGATGAAGAACTTCTCGATGTCCACCAAAAGTAGCACAGGCTGCCAGCCTGTGTCTTCCCCTCTGGCCATCAATAACGGGAAGCTTCGTTTCGACGTCGGCGCCACGGTCAATCCGGGAGGCGACGGCATCATCATCTTCGTCGGCATCGCGCCTCCACCTCCGTTGCAGTTTTGAGTTCGGGTTGACCGAAAATCCAGAATATCTGTGCTTGAAAGTAGGGGCGCAGCTTCAGCTGCCCCCATCTCGTCCTTCTTGCAGACGGTTTCGTCGAAAGTAGTGAGAGCTTCCAGCTCTCTCCCGCGTATCAGAAGACAGATGGCGAATGTCCAACGTCGAACGCTCAACTTCGAAAGGGGATGAATCCAGAGGCGCACCCGCATGGAAGATGCAGAACTTTTCGATGTCCACCAAAAGTAGCACAGGCTGCCAGCCTGTGTCTTCCCCCGGAGGACTCACGTCCCAAGCCCGGCAGCTACCCGGCTTGGGGGCGCTAGGGTGGTTGAGGCCTCAGCCTGCCCGGCCTGCCTTTCCGTCGAAACCGTTTGCTGAAGCGGCACGGTCCGAGAAGAGGGGGACGTCAACTATTGTATTCAGCTGGGGAATTCGTGACGCGCAAATCTCTTCTCCAATGTTGAAGTTGGAGTTACTCTTCGCCTTTCCGGAGAGTCATAGTGACGGTGTTCTGCGGATTCTTCATGAGGACCACGGGTTTGTCCAATTTGAGGACCGCCGTGGAATTCCAGCCGATCGAGGTCGCTGATCTGGATATCCCGACTGAAGAGTCCCCGTAAGTCATCCAAACATTTCGTTCAATGGAGTAGGTGATAAAATAACGAATGCCGTCGAGGTTCTGGATCTCCCCTTGGGCTTTAAAAGGAGAAGGATCGTCGTTATCCGCGATGCCTTGAAATGAAAAAAGGGTTAATTTCTTTTTCTCAGGATACGCGGCGACGACAAACTCGAAGGTCCGGCTGTTCTCTTCACTCGTTGCAAAATCCAATGAGACGATCAGATTTTCTGCGGCATTTTGAGTGGAAGATTGTGAAGCCGATCCGGAAGCTTTGTCCGGCACGGACGTGGTTCTAGTGATAGGGATTGGGGTGGCGTTTAGGATTGCTCCTTGGATCAAAACGAATCCGTAGAACAAAAGAAAGGTAGGCCATTTTATATTGATCATCGTTTGCATATGCTGAGGGTGACGGATGGGTGAGTGCTCTAATATTGGAATTTGCGGGAGAAAGGCGATCCTAGATTCTCGAAAAGTCTATCTTTTCGGTCTCTAGAAAGCCTTAACCCACCCGAATAATCTTCACCGGGCAGCCTTCGGCGGCGGTTTCCAATTCTTCGCGATCTTGGGGAAGTCCCTCTGCGTACTCGAACTGCTTGTCCTTCCGCTTCACCTCTCGCAGTTGGGCCTCGCCCCGGTCGTCTAAACACCAGTACTCCGGAGCCACCTCGGTGCAGAGGGCGCAGCCGATGCATTCGGACTTTTTGTGGGAAATTTGTAGAAAGGCCATTGCGGCTACGCTTGTGCGGGCTCGGCGGTGCGGACAAGGAAGAACTTATCTCCGGCACGAACCTTTTGACGGACGGGGATGGAGACCGTTTCTCCGGATTCGGCTGCCGTTATGGGTCCCTCGTGATTGTGGAGGGTTTCAATCTTCCCTTCGAGAACCCCGGTTGTGTTGCCAATGATGAGAAACGGGTCTCCGACGGCGACGGCCTGGTGGGTCTGGATTTCACCAACGCCGATCTTCGGGTAATAGTGGGTCACTTGGCCGGCGAGGATCTTTTGCTCGGTGGCTTTGGAGCCGTAGGTCCCGGACCAGCCTTGTTCCCGACCGACGTAGTATCCGCTGGAATGGCCCCGGTTGTAGACGGTCTGGAGTTCGGCCAGCAGTCCTTGGACGGACTCTGGGCCGTATTGCCCGTCCTGAACGAGCTTCACGGCAGACCGGTAGGCACGGGTGACCCGCTGCACATACTCTGGTGATCGGCCGCGCCCCTCAATCTTCAGGGTGTGGATGCCTGCGGCGAGAACCTGATCGAGGAACTCGATCGTCGCAATGTCGTTGGGAGACATGATGAAGTTGTTGTCAATGACCAGCTCCTTGCCGCTCTCCTTCTCTTTGACGGTGTATTCTTTGCGGCAGTTCTGGAGGCAGGCGCCGCGATTAGCGGAGGCGTTGTCGGTGAAAAGGGACATCCCGCAGCGCCCGGAGACGGCAATGCAGAGGGCTCCATGGGCAAAGGCCTCGATTTCAACTCTCCGGCCTGACGGGCCTCGCAGGTCATTTTCGAGAACCTTCTCACGAATCTTGCGGATCATCCCGAGGTTCAATTCACGGGCGAGGACGATGCGGTCACAAAATTGGGAGTAGAATGCAAATGACTCGTAGTTGGAGACGGAAAGCTGCGTAGAAAGATGAACCTCAATCCCAAGCTCCCGGGCTTTCAGAATGCAGGCCATGTCGGAGGCGATCACGGCATCCACTCCATTTTCTTTGGCCGTAGCGAGTAGCTCGTAGCAGAGTTTTAGATCGTGGTCATAGAGAAGGGTATTGAGGGTCAGATAGCCCCGGATCCCACCGGTACGGCATCGTTCCATGATCTCCGGCAAGTCTTCCAGGTGAAACGAACGACGAGCCCTGGCTCGCATATTCAGCTGGGCCAGCCCAAAGTAAACGGCATCGGCCCCCGAGTCGATGGCCGCCTGCAGGGAGGCGTAGCATCCGGCGGGAGCGAGGATCTCGACATGTGATTCGGCGAGAGATTGATCGATCATAGCACGAATCTTCTCTGGAAAATTCCTCGGATTGGCGACCCTTGTTTTCAGGGTCGGGACGATTTTGAGTCGGTTTATTTCGAGTAAACCGGAGGGATGGCTGGGCCGGTATCGGATCTAGATTGCCATATCAGGGACGAAGTGGTGAGATTTCATACGATGTTAAAGAGAATCACTCGGTTTTTGGGGATAGTCGTTTTTATGGGGGTTATGATGAAGAATTTAGGTGCAGATCCGATCGTGGTCATCAAGGCGGATGATCTTGTCTGTCATAGTAATGGAACCGTTTTCGGATCCCAATGGGATCGCTTTTTCGAGCTGGCAGCGGACGAGGGGATAAAGGTTTCGGCTGGAATCATTGGTAAGTCCCTCCAGCAGGGAACTCCGGAATATTTTGATCAAATTCGGGCTTTGGAAGAGAGCGGGCAGGTCGAGTTTTGGAATCACGGATACACGCATGGTCGGGATTCGGAGACAGGGGAGAGTGAGTTTAAGGGACCGGATTTCGAGACCCAGTTGGAGACCTTGGTCCGAACTCAAGACCTTGCTAGTGAGAAACTAGGTTTCACTCTTCACAGTTTTGGTTCTCCGTTTAATGCGAACGACGCGAATACGGTTGAGGCGATCCGTGCAACCCCGGAGATTATGTCTTGGCTCTATGGCTCGAAGGACGCCGAACTCCTGCCGGGGCAGGTTGCTTTAATCCGTTTCATAGACATTGAGCAGCCAGTGCATCATCCCAACTACGAGGCGTTCAAAAGCGATTATCTCGAGAAACCTGATATTCCGTACTACGTTCTCCAGGTTCATCCCGGCGGATGGGATTCCGAGCGATTGGATCAATTTCGACAGGTCGTGAATTTCCTTCAGGAGCAGAATGCAGAGTTCCTCACTCCTTCAGAATTGAAGGAGCGGCTTCTTTCCAAAGAGTAGAACAGGCAGCTTGCCTGTTGGCGTCCAGTTAAGGCGCTTGCGGAAGATGGGAAGGTTCGGCTCTGGAGATTGAGAAAGCAAGTCTGCGAACGGAGGCGATCCTTCTTCTCAGAAATTTGGATTCAAGAGGGATGCCATTTCCGCGTCATCAAGCGTGATGATGACCAAATCGTCAAAACGCAGCTGTATGGGTCCGGTGTTTGCTGGGAAATTGATTCGGAAGATCATTGGGATCTGAGTGACCTCAATTTCCAAGCCTTCGATTTTTCCCACCTGAATCCAGTCTTCCGACTCTCGGTCGTAGTGTTCCAGCTTGACCCGCATTTCTTGGGTTTCCCCTAGAGCTGTGGGGATGAACCACGTGATCCGGTTCCAAACCTCCCGATCAAAGTAATTCACGGCTTTCGTTTTCCAAGTGCCGTCGGCGTTGACGAGAGTAATCGGGTCTTTCCCTTTTGAGGAACCGATATTAGCGTAGTAGAGTCGATTATTCGATTCGGTTCGGACTTCCAAAGAGGCTTTGGCTTCAGTGGCGGAACCCTCGAATTTGAAAGCAAGCCGGACTCCGAGCCAATCGGCATTGTAGGATGGAAGAGTCAATCCCACGCCCCAACTTCCGGGAGTGGCATCCTCTTGACGGTCGAATAAGAGACAGTTTCCGGTGCCGTCGTAGGTCTCCAAATTGTCCACGCGCCAGATGTCCTCCTTCGCCCTTCCCCAGTTTCGTTGGATTGGAGGAGTTTCTCCGGGAACAAGATCATCTGCGTTGATCGAGGCTAAGGGAGTTCCCGCTGCGAGAAATTTTGTAGCCAAGAGAAGAACCGGGATTAGTGAGGGAAGGGTTGAGCGGAGCCGGATCTCCCTTATCTGTATCGGCTTACCAATAGTGATATTCATAGGGGTCGAAGGGCTTGGGTAAAGGCGAGTACAGTTTCGTTTGTTCTTCTTGTTCATCTTGTTCCGCCTTGAGCTCGTCAATGTTTCCTTCGGAGAGACTTGCCCAGAAGCCGAAACCTTTGGATCCGGAGACCACTTTCACGGTGATCACATTCTCACCGGGTTGAAGCAGAATCTTGACCGATTGGGTGTTGGCACGCGGAGATCCCTTCCGGTTCACGAAATGATAGATTTGCTTTCCATTTAAATAGACGTCCGCCCAGTAATCGGCTCCCAGTTTCAGGATTGCAGCGCGAGCCTCCTCGCTTTCCACGACCGTGGTTGCGTAGGCAAGGTAGCCATCGAACTGGTTCACGGCTGACCCAATATTCACAAAGCCATTTTCGTCGGCCAAGGTTGTCTTGCGGAAGTCGATCTGATTGCCGTCGGACTGTTGGTATTGGAAATTCGGATTCGTATCTCCTGCGAGGGCGGCTTCTTCGCCAGGGTAGGAAGGCTTGAGGGCTGCCTCACCTTTGCCATTGGTGGGAATGGGGCCGAGAATATGCCAGTAGGAGATCCATTTGAACTGAGGTCCGCTTTTCATGGTTGTGACACGTTGGGCGAATGAGGGTGCCGGAGAGGCGCCTTCCTCTGTTAGGAGTTGGGAGGTGAGCTGTCGAAGGCGTTGGGCTGCCACCTGAGAAGAATAGGGCTCTGCGTCATCAAACTGTTCGGGGAGCCACTGAGCAAACAGAACGCTTCCATTTTCTCGATCTTGTTGCAGGAGGAGTCCGTCTCCCAGAACCGAGGCTCCGGTTGGTTGAGAGTATTGGGAAAACAGTGAGGTTTTCAAGGGGGAGCGCCAGCGCAGAAGGTTTGGTCCGAAGCCCATTTCTTGCAGTTTGGCTGAGTCTTGAACCTTATACAATTCGGTTTCCTCAATCTGATAGCCGAATTCGGCGAGAAGTGATGAGGGGGCTCGGAAATAGATCAGGCGTTTGCCGTCGCGGATCATGGATTCAATCTTCTCGCGGGATAGACCACAGTCACTGGCGGCGATTACCAAGGGCGTATCGCTATCCTCCTGGATTGCTAGACCGAGAGCGGAAAAAGCTTCTTTCTCCTGCGTCTGACCAAGGAAAGTTACCGCTTCGGTCGTGTGATCGGAAGTGTCCTCCAATAAGAAATTCGCAAGCAGGGTGGGAGCGGGATCGGATCCGACTCGGTGAGTCAGCGCCAGGCTACTGAAGAGGACCTGTCCTTTTCCATCCGAGAAGCGGAGGAGAGGAGAATAATTCATGTCGAATTCGCCAGCGATGAGAGGGGTGAATCCAACTCTCTGTGGGATCTCCAGCATGACCGGAGCGACAACATGCTTGTTGTTCACGCGTGGGGCTCGGCGGGTGTCGTAGCTACGGGCCGGTTTGTTCTCGGGGAGAAGGTCCGCATCGCCGGACCAGGTCGACAAATCCGTTCCGGTCAGTGCCGTCACTCCTGGGCGGTTTAGGTTGCGGGGTTCGAGGATTCGGGTGCCTACCTCGATGCTATTCAATCCGAGCGTTTCCCAATCTTCGGGCATTTGCTGAAGAATGAGGACATTCAAGCCGGATCGAATGTCCTCGGCAGAATAGGGGAGCGCTTTGAGATCTTTCAGCGATTCCCGCCCGAGGACGAGAAGATCGACACCTGCGAGAGATTGATTTGGTTCCCAGGATTGAGCTTTGGGGGCTAGGGATTGAATCCACGGTAAAGACATTCCTTCCGGGTCAAAGACGACGATGTTCCGTTTTAGGGATTTGGGAGCAAAGGGCGGGAATACCTCGATTTGAATCTCGTCCTCGGAAATCAGTTTTCCCTCCTTCTGAACGGTGAGTTGGATCGTAAGCGACTCCCGCTCCTCGACTGTGGGGGCTCGGAATGAAAAGGGTTCGAGGAGAACATCACCGGCCTGTAGGTGAACCTCTAGATCTCCTTCGTCAATCACGTCTCCGGTGGAATTAACGGCTTTCCATTCTACGGAAAGATTATTTTCTCCGGGGCCATCCCAAACGAAAGCAATTTGCTTCTTTATCTTATTCCCCGAGTAGAACGCGTGGGACCGGTCGGTGTGGGTCGGGAAACCAGCGATGTAGGTGAGCAACGGTTGTTGGCCCTTTCGGTGAATGTAGAAATTTTCATTTACCCATTCCGGCACCTCGGTTGGAATTTCGGTGAAGTATTTTTCATAGCGGGTGAAGGGTTTGTCGATTCCGGGACGGAAGCCTGGCGGATTCCCAAAGCCAATGGTGTAGTCCCAGTGGTAGCCAAGAGCGGTAAGGCTGTAGGTGCGCCAGGCGCGGTTTTTGTTGCCGAGGATAAGATCCTGGAAATCCCAATACAAATCCTGGTAAAGTGGGATATAGTTATGACCGGAGACCGCCCACCGCCCATTGGGAAGAGCGCCGATTTGCTCGATGGACTCAATCTTTTCGCGGTCATAAACTTCGTCTCCTAAAAACATGGCCATAAATTCGGGGAGGTAGACCTGCTGGCCTTTGATGAAGTTGGCTGTAATCGGATTGCCTAGCTCCACCGCGCAAAAGGGCATGTTGCCGGACTCGGCCCAGTACATCGGCCAGTCGTCCTGTTCCTGCAAGGGAAGGAAGTTTGGGTACAGATTCGAAGTGCTCATATCGAGCTGGTTCCCATCCGCGTGCGAGTAGACGAGAGTGTTGGGGTCTATCTCTTTAGCGGCTTCGGAGACCAATTCCATCGCCTCGGACAATGGGTGTTGATAGTCTGATCGCCGTCCCATCTCCGTGGGGTGGATTGCGTCCTTCGGGTTCATCATGTTCATCCCTAGGGTCCAGAAGAGCACACTGGGATGCCCGCGATAGCGTTTGATGAACGCCTCCTGCTCTCGGAAATAGACTTCGCGCAGTGCGGGATCGGAAAGGAGCTTTTCGCGGAAATGGTCGATTCCGGGAATGGGCAAGCTCAGGCCGATCCCCTGCTCATCGGCGAAGGTGAGGGTACTCTCTGCGTAAGAGCGGCTTTCCTTCCAATCCTGCCACCATCCGGTGGGGTTGGGCTGGATGTAAATGAAGTTGTAGCCCATTAGTTGGTAGAAGGCTAAGGTTTCGGCCGATTTCCCACCTCCGACGGAGGAAGAGGTTCGCAGCCGGGTGTTGATTCCATTGATGTAGAGCTTCTTGCCATCGGCCCAGAATTCACGAAACCCGAAAGGCTGTGGTTCGGTCTCGTCGAGATTGTCATCCCCCCTGGAAATGGAAACTTGAACGGTATACAGGTACGGGGCGTCCAGTTGCCAGCCGGTCGGATTGGGCCAAGTTTTTTCCAAGGTGATTGTCTGGCGCCCAGACTTGAGAGTCAGCGATTGCGATTCGAACCGCAAGACTTCCCGGCCGTCGGCATCTTGGATAATCGCGTCGAGCTTTGCTCCGTCAAGATTGTCGGTGGCGTCGATTTCGATCTCCAGTTCGATGTTCTTGTTGCGCCAAGAGCAAATGGGGAAAACGTCAGTGACCGCTGCGGGCGTCGGGAGTTTCTCTACCGTGATGGGATTGCTAATACCCAGCCCCCAGCGTCTCATGGGGATTTCACGGCGCTCTTTCCGGGCATAGTATCGGAGAAGGTCTTCTTCGAAGCCGCGGGAGATTCCCTGGTAGTCTCGGGTGTTGTAGAGGAGGAGTTCGTTGTTCTTCCCAATGTTTGCGAAGCCGGTGAGTTCAACCTCTCCGCCGGGCCGGAGGAGTTCGGTCACTCGTTGGCCATTACAGTACAGGATCGAGTCGCCTTGGATGTTCTTTAAATCAATTAGGACACGTTGGTCTTTCCAGGTTTCCGGTAGTTCAAACTGGGTTCGCCACCAAACGGCATCGACATTGCCGTTGTTCTGATCCTTCCAGCTGGCGGGCTTGTTAGGGATTCTGAGGTATCGCCAGTCGTAGCTTTGGTTGGGGGATAGATGGGGAAGTTCCGCCCAGTCTTCTTCCGACGGCATTGCGGGGAAATCGCTAGCAGGTTGAATTTGCCATGGTCCATTCAAAACGAATTGTCCGGAATCGCCGCCGGTCTTCGAACTCTCATTTCCGCACATACTCGAGGGGATGAAGGTATACACGGCTAGCAGCAAAGAAGGGAGCGGAACGAAAAGATGTTGTACTTTCATCATTTAGTAGAGTTTTAAAGTTTTCGGAGGGGTGGAGGATTTTTCGGGAGATTTTGAAATTTCGGTGGCGGTTCGCTGATCCGAGCCCGCTTATTCGAGCACCGATCGGGCCACCGCATCGGAGAGGGCTTTGTATCCTTCCCGGGAAAGGTGGGGATTGCTCTCTGTGCCCCGGTCATAATATCGGTTTGCAACCATTTCGGCATGAGGCACGAGTTCCGGGAGCAGGATGCATCCGGCGTGCGGAAGCTCATCGGCAAGATCGAGAGCTTCTTTGCGATAGGGGCGAAGCGATCCGTCTTTCTCATCGCTGAGGACGTGGCTGGGCATGAAGGCGAAAAAGAGGGAATCCGGGTCGCCTCCAGACTTTTCCCAAGCCGATTGGAGGGTTTGAACAATGCGGAGGAGGTTGTCGCGGAATCCTTCGGGGCTGGAGCTGGAGAATCCGCTTTGAGGTCCCTCGCTGGGCCTGTGCTCGTTGCGATCGTTGAGCCCAGAGGAAATCATGAGGATGCACCGCTTGTCCCCGTTCAGAGGGGCTCGAATATGCGTGAAGTAGTCGATGAGTTTGGCTTCGCCGAGGCTGTTCCGGAAATAGGTCAGCATGTCAAAGAGCGATTGCCCACCTTGAGCGTAGAGGGTGCTGTAGGCGATACCGGTCGACTTGTCGGTATTCACCGCCTGCATGGATTCTGCGTAGAAGGGGCCGCGAATCTCTTGGTTTACCGGGGAGACGGAGAACATGATCTGGGTATCTCGCCCGGCGTCCGCGGGCAGTTTCAGGGAGACAGTCTGGAGACTGTATTCGCCAGTGACGGTGGATATCGGTTCGTGGGTCTCGAGAATGTTGAATGGGGGTTGATCAATCCGAATGCTGGGGCTGAAGGAGCCGGTCTCTCCCTTTGCGAAAGTTCCGTAGGTCAGGGAGAATTTAAGAGGGCCGCTGACATCTATTGGGTCGTCGGCGGGTATGTGCATGCTTCCATGTTTCCAGCTGACTTTGTCCGTGTTTCCCTCGGGAACGTACCATCCGGTGAAGGTAGGACTGGTGAGTTCAGTCGGGGCCGGTCCGTAGTCTTCTTCTTCGCCTTGATAGGCTGAAATCCATTTGAGTTCAGTGCCCCAGCAACCGAAAGTCTCGGCTAGGGCCGCCGCCATGTATTTGGACCATCCATGACCGCCAAATCGTTGATTGCTGTCCCCAATACCGACTACGGCAATTCTTTCCGTACGGGAAGTGGCAAACGCTGCGCGTGTGTCTTCGGAGACAGTATCGGCCTGAGTCAATTGAGAGCCCAGAAGACCGCACAATAGGGAGACCACGAAGAGGTTAGGTTCTTTCATGAAGGGGATTTTTTAGGTTTTCAGGGAGCGGACTCACCGCGATCTCCTGTGTTTCGACGCCAAATTGAAAAAGATAAAGGTTGACTGCAAGAACATTTGCGGAAACATTTCGGCAAACGTAATGGTTGCTACTCCTCACAGACCCACTCCGAAGCGTGTCACGATCAAACATGTCGCCGAAAAGGCAGGTGTGGCTGTGACCACCGTGTCGGCTGCTTTGAACGGCACAGGGCGGGTAAGTCACGAGCAGGGGGAGCGCTTGCGGAAGATTGCGAAGGAGATCGGCTATCGTCCGAAGCTCGCGGCCCAGCTTTTGCGGGCGAACTCCACGGGTTATATCGGACTGCTCTTTCTGCAGAGTGAGGGTTCGTGTTTGGACAATGTCTTTCAGAGTGGCCACTCCGGGCCGATTACCTCCAGTTTTATCGGGCTTTGCGAAGAACGGGGGCTGAACTACCATTTGGATGTCTACAGTCCTCACGGTGACGAATCCCAGCCGCCGCGATTGTTGGCGGGAGGTTTGGTGGATGGATTACTGATCGAGGGTGGGGGGATGTCGAGTCGCCTGCGCTCGTGGTTTGAGGAGCTACAGATTCCCTACGTCACCTTGGACGAGCCTTCCGACTATTGCGCTCTTTCCGCGACGGACGAAGGGACGGCCCAAGCAGTCGAACGTTTGGTGGCTTTGGGGCACCGCAGAATCGGGTTCACGGGTGGGCCTGCGATTTATGAGACACACCGACTGGGGCGCCTCGGGTTCGACCGGGCCGCTCGGGAATTCTTGGTGGATACCGGTGAGGGGCGTTTCATCAAAGACTATTTCGGTCCGAAGAATGATTTGAAAGACGCTGCTGCTTGGGCGAAGAGCATTTTGGAATGCAAGGACCGACCTACCGCAATCATCTGCGGTGGTATGATGGCGGCCCGGGGAGTGGTATATCAGGCAGAGCGCATGGGATTCGACGTTCCCAAGGACCTGAGTGTCTTTGCGATTGGGACCGCTCAAAATGCAAGCTCCGCTCTGCCGTTGCTGAGTTCGATCGAAATTGATTTTCCCGAAATGGTGAGCCACGGGCTCTACATGCTCAATGGCTTGATTGAAGGCACGCTTCGCAAGCCCAAGACGGAATATGTGCGCCCCTCTCTGGTCATCCGGGAAAGCACAACATTTTGCCCTGAGTAGAATTCCTTCAACCGACCCTAACCTCAATCCCCCCTATAAATATGAATACTCCAACTCTATCACGTGCCGCGCGCTGGTCTCTTGCTGTTTTCGCCCTGAGCGTTTCATCGAATTCTGTCGTTCATGCGCAGGTGTCGATGGATGCTTCAGATCTGGGCGGAGAGACTAGTTTTAATACAGGACTCCATTGGAGCGACGATCTGGCACCTTCTGCTGGAAAAGACTACGTTGTCGACCAAAAGACATTAAGGACGCCGAGTGGGACCCATACTTTTCAGGGCGATTCATTGAATGTCGGCAATGGCAGCTATGGATTTATTCGCCTGGATCAAAGTAGTAGCGATATTACGATTGATGATTTGATCCTCCAAAACGGGGAGATCTATGTCGGTGCGTTTGGGACGTTCACCTTAAATGGAAACATGAATTTGTTGGGCAATGGCCGCTTGGAGAATGATCATAGCACTGGCAAAACTTTTGTGGTTACGTCGACGATTTCCGGAGGTTCTGTTCTGACCCTCGCGGGAGGTGGAAGCTCAGGTGGAGTCATTCGTCTGAATTCGACCAATTCATTTTCTGGAGGAACCAGAGTCGTGGACTCCGGGTTCGCGGTCGGAAACGCCATGGATGCATTTGGGACCGGGAATGTGACGGTCGCAAACAATTCCACCTTGACCCTCAATGTAACCCAGGCCCTGAGTAGCACGGCTTCGTTGATTCTAGATGCCAATTCTATGGTGAATCTTGATTTTACGGATGGAAATACGATTGTCTCGGGGATTTCGCTTGACGGTGGCAGCTCCTTTCTGACGGATTCAGGCACCTACGGGGCGATTGGGTCTGGAGCCACCTACGAATATGCTCAGTTTGCGGGTGATGGTTTTATCGCGATTCCAGAGACTTCCATGTCAGTGCTCCTTATCGGGGGCTTGAGTATTCTCTTCGTGCTGCGTCGCAATCGTCATCGGTGAATCGGCTATCTGGTCGTTTGCAACTCCTACCATGTAAATGGGTTGGTTACGGTGCGCGGAATTCGATCATCGGCCAGATGTTCTCTTGATCCTGTCAACCTACGCTGAAGCTCTGATGCCTAGAAAAAGTCGATTTATTCGCTTTGTCTCTCGTGGCTTCACCCTCGTCGAATTGCTCGTGGTCGTTGCCGTTCTGGGGGTGCTCGCTTCGATCCTCCTGCCGGTCATCGGCTCGATGGTCGACCGCTCCCGAATGGTAAAAGCGACCAGTAACATCCGGAGCTTGGTGCAGGCCCAGAATTTGTATGCCAATGATCATCGCGGGTTCTATACCCCATTTTACAAAGCTCCGGTCAATACCACGACTTGGCAGGCGGCACTGCTTCCGTACCTTTACGATGTAGAGGGAACGAATCAGAATATGAAGCCGATTCGTGAAATGGGGGGAGGCGTCTATCAGGTGCCCGAGGTGGATTCGCGTGACCCGGAGTACGAGTATGCGAAGAGTATTGCGCTGAACTGGAGTTTGTATGGAGGCCCCAGCGGAGGTGGGGGATGGTTCGGAAATCGTCAGAATGTTCCTCGTCCGGGATCCATAATTCTTCTCGGAGAGATCGAGCCGAGAAATACGGATTCCATGGTGCCGTTTGAGATCAATGGAGCCCATCCGGGACTTCGCCGTGACGGGGGCACCAAAGCCTTAATTGGTTTTTGCGATGGCCATGTGGAGGCTCTGACGGCCGCTGAGCTCGCCTATCAAGGCGTGGACAAGGAAGAGAACCCTTGGCGCTGGTGGTGATGCCGACCTCGGATGGGGTCGATCTGGAATAGTTTGATGGATACAATTAGAGTCTCTCCGTATTCTCTGCAAAAGAAAGAACTGACCGATTGGGTCAGTGTGCTTGGGAATGACCCAGCATTTGCAGACCCTCGAACTTCTTCGGTTGATTGGTGTCGGGTTCGTGTTCCCCATAACTGGGACGACTATCATGGTTACCATGCGGTGTCTCATGGAAACCTTCATGGCACGGCGTGGTACCGAATTGTTTTCGAAGAGGACGCTCTTGATGCGGGTGCCCGGCGCTATGCGTTCTTCGAAGGGGTGGGCAGTTATGCAACGGTCTACCTGAACGGAGAAAAATTGGGATACCACGCAGGGGGAAGAACCACTTTTACCGTGGATCTTACGGACGCGCTGATCGAGGGTGAGAATCATCTGGCAGTCAAGGCCGAGCATCCGGAGGGGATTGACGACCTTCCTTTTGTCTGTGGAGGATGTTGGGGATCTCCGAATTCGGAAGGGTCGCAACCCTTCGGCATTTTTCGCCCGGTCTGGTTGGAGTCTACGGGGCCTGTTCGTGTGGATCCGTTCGGGGTCCATGTTCTGACTCCGCTCGTTTCGGCGGACTTGGCAAAAGTAAAGACCCGGACCTCTTTGTCTAATCCCGGCGACGAAACCCGCTTGGTACGATTGAGGCAGGAGGTTTGGGATGAATACGGAAACTGTCTCGCGGAGTCGGAGGCGGAACTTTCTCTCGCACCGTTCGGAAAGCGGACCCTGGAAATCGATATCCCAGAGTGGAAAAGCCCGAGACTTTGGTCGCCGGAATTCCCGGAGATGCACCGAATTCGTTCAGAAGTGTATGTGGAGGATCAGCTGTCTCATGAGGTCGATACTTCTTTCGGACTACGGTGGCTGGATTGGCCGAAGATTGTGGAGCCGGAGAAGGGGGCTCTTGGCGCTTCGTCGAGAGGAGCGCTCATACACGATGGTGAACAGCCTCGAACTTTCGAAAACAATGGGCTTAGTCATATTCTTCATCGCGAAGACGAGTCGAAGGTGGTCTCGGCTCCGATGGGAATTGCGGTCCGACAACTGGAGGATACCAACCTCGACCGGGCCGAACTCTCGGTGGAGCTGAGTCTGCGAGGGAGCGCTTCTGCCGGGGAAGAGTTTCAAGTGCTTTTCGAAATTCAGAACGAGGCGGGGACGGTATTCTTTTATCAACACAGAGTCTCTGTGCCTCTCTTCGAGGGAGAGAACTCAATTCAATGGGAAGTTCCTACGATCCGCTATCCTCGGAGGTGGTCGTCTCCGGACCATTATCTGCATCGTTTGTTGATCGAGATTCGCTCTCCCGCAGGTGAACTGTGGGAACGCAGCGAGACTTTGTTCGGAATACGCGGGCTCGATTGGAACTCGGACCTTCCCTTGAATCTCGATCGCCCTCGTTATGAGAAGATCGAAACAAAGGCGGGGGAGGAGGAAAAGCGTGAGCGCCGTTTGAAACTCAATGACAAACCTCTCTTTCTCCGGGGAACGTGTGAGTACGAGACGATGTTGGGGAATGACCACGCGTTCACCGACGATCAGATCGAAGCGGACGTTTCGATGATGCTGGCCGCCGGATTCAATGCCTTTCGGGATGCTCACCATCCTCACAACCTGCGGTACTATGATCACTGGGACCGCGCCGGGATTGTCTGTTGGACGCAGATGGGATCACACGTCTATTTCGACAACGAACGGTTTCGGGAAAACTATCGACAGTTGGTGCGGGAATGGGTTGTGGAACGCCGCAATCACCCCTGCATCATTCTCTGGGGGCTTCAGAATGAATCGACCCTTCCCAAAGATTTCGCGGAGGAACTGAATGAGATTATCCGGGAACTGGATCCGACCAGTCCTCAGTGGCGGTTGACCACCACCTGTAACGGTGGGGAAGGCTCTGATTGGAACGTGCCGCAGGAGTGGAAGGGCACTTATGGCGGAAATTTTAACGACTACTCGATTCGCGATTGCCAACTCGTGGGGGAATACGGAGCCTGGCGGGAATTCGGTGTTCATACAGAGTTCTCCTATTCCGGCAACGAGAACGACCGCAGTGAGACTTGGGCCTGTGCGGCGATGGAGGCCAAGATTCGAATCGGCGAAGAAATGCGGGACGAAGCGGTCGGTCATTTTCATTGGGTCTACAATACCTTTCCCAATCCCGGCCGAGCCTGGGATAATTGCGAGGGGCCAGGCAACGCTCAGATTGGCTCGGTGAACAATAAGGGAATGGTGACGACTTGGCATCAGCCCTCCGATCTTTATTATCTGTTCTACGCGAATTACGCGGATCCGCAGGTCCGGCCGATGGTCTACATTGTCTCCCACACTTGGCCCGACCGATGGAAAGATCCCCAGCCGCGGACGGTTACCGTCTTTAGCAATTGTGAGGAAGTCGAGCTGTTCAATGGGGTCTCAGAACGTTCCTTGCGCCGATTGAAGCACCCTGGAGTGGGCAAGCGCTACCAATGGGACCATGTCTTGCCGGTGACCAACCTGTTGCACGCCGTGGGGTATCACAACGGTGAGAAAGTTGCGGAGGATCTCATCCGTTTGGATCACCTACCCGAGGATCCCGGCCTGAGGCGATGGATCGGTGAAGACGGAAACTCTTCGGATACCCCTGGAGATTGCCTCTACCGGATCAATTGCGGATCACGGAAGGATTGGGTGGAGTCAACGGGAAAGGTATGGACCCAGGATTCTCCATGGAAGAAGGGCGCCGATTGCGGCTGGGAGAGTTGGGGAAACCGTTTCGATAATGTCCCAGACGATCTGGCGAGCTTTGGCGATACGATGACTCCGGTTCGCAACACCCGTTTGCAAGAGATCTACCGGACCTATCGATTTGGTCGTGAGCACCTAAAGTATCATTTCCGAACCGGTCCGGGGCGGTTCCGCTTTGTCTGTCATTTTGCCGAACCGTGGTTTGGGGTAGGAAGCGAGAAGGATGCCTCGCGGTTGCGCCTATTTGACGTGGCGATCAACGATACCGTGGTGGAGGAAGGCTTCGATGTTTGGGAACGAGCGCAGGGGCATCATCGGGCGATCACCCGCACGTATGAGATTGAGTCGAATTTGGAGATTCAAACTCTTCATTTCCCCTATGTCTCGGTGAATCAAGCAATCCTCTTCGGCGTCGAGTGCTATCTGAGTTGAGGACTGACCTTGGTCGGGAGTCCATTCACTGTGCCGGGAGAGTTCACCGGAGAGAGGATCATGCCGGGATTTTCCACTATCATTTCCAACTTCGGTAATTGCCGCGGAGCAGGGATGTGCCGTTTGATTGGGTCTGAAATTTCTCAATATAAATGCGATGGCCTGGTTTTTGCGTAGGCCCTCAGATTTGTGGAGCGCGAGTCGTCCAGCCGCTCTGCCATACACCGGGTACCATGACGCTTTGTGGATATTGTGGTAATCCGAATTGGGCCCGTTCCAAGCGACTCGTCAGTCGATCAATCGTGGCGGCTGCCGTCTGTTCAAGATTTTGAGTGACGCCGCTTTCCTTCCCATCGACTGCTTTATCGAGATTGACGAGTGATACCGTCCCGGGAATTGCGATGCCGTTTGCCGCAAATGTTTTTTGAGCGATTTTGAACTCCGTTCGCGTCGATAGCAGAATTGCTTCGGGACGATGGCGTTGGTACCAGCGCCATAGATTGGCTTCGGTCAGCCCCTCGACAACGAAAGCGTAAGGTCGGTGAGGGATCTGCGCCTGACACGCAACCAGATAGGCGGCTTGGGAATGATGATTCACGCGTTCGTCTATATGGCGCGTCGTAACGAAACCAATTTTCCGATACCGCATTGTCCTGAGCTGCTGTATCGCAACGGACACGATGTCAAAATAGTTGACGGAGACATGATCGATTGCGGGGGATTTCAGTGTTTGACCCAGCGCGATGGCGGCGAAATCGGAAAAATCGAACTCCAAGCTGTGGTTTTGGCCGGGCAGCGGAGCCACGACAATACCGTGCATCCCTCGGGCAAGGAGTATATCGCGGAGACGCTCCGCACTCATGCCTGCTTCCTGTAGCCAGAATTCCTCCAGTCGATAGCCGCGCAGATCAGCGTAGTAGCGCAAGTAGTCGTAGAGCGCCTGGTAGTTGGGGGATTTTCGCCAGCCCTCCTTTTGCCCGAATGCGGTCAAAAAGGCGAGGGTGGCCCCTCTTTGCTGTTCAGTGCTTTTGCGCCGTCCCGCTATCAGGGCGGAGACCATGGGATTGGGACGGTACTCCATGGCGCGGGCGAGTTTACGGATGCGCTCCCGCGTTTCCATGGGCAGGCGGGGATCATTTCTCAGAGCGAGTGATACCGTCGAGGCGTGGACTTGAGCCGCCCGGGCGACATCTGCCATGGTGGGGTTGCGCGACATTTATGCAATGATGTGAATTACCGGGTCTTTTACAACAGCACTTTTTCCGGGGATATTCGTTTTAGGAAGCGGAATTTTCTTCCGCCCTGACAAAAACACAACCATTCACCCTAAAATGATACTTCCAATGCGCACACGAAATATGTACCTGTTCTCCTCGGCAGTCCCAGGACTATCCGCGTCGCTGACTCATGCGGATAGCTTCAGTATTGACTATCAATTCACCGGGGGATCCCAAAATCCCAACACGATTTCCGGCGATATCTCCGGCGATTCGGCCGCTTTCACTGGATACGACAACAAATTCGGCTTCAGTAGCTCGTCGAACACGGCATACATTCGGACCACTGCTACACCTTCTTCAATGGATTCTGGAAAATATCTCAGCTTTACCATTTCACCAACGGTCAGTGGCGAATCTTTGTTCATGGACACCTTTAGCTTTTCATTAGGCGGAGGCGGCACAGAGCAAGCTGCCCCCTTTACGGCCTTTGCTAAAGTGAGGGCGGGCCATCCCGATGATGATTTCGACACACTGCCGGATTTGCTCTTCACCCCGGGAGGCGTCACGACACCATCTCATTCGGCTCCTGGAGGGGGTGAGAACTCATTCAGCTCTTTTACTGCCGACCTGAGCGATGCTTACTACCAGGGTCTGGATGAGATCACCTTTCGCATATATCTATTTGATGACGTCAATTCGGCTTACTCATTTACCCGCATTGACGACATGTCGGCAACCGGGACCGCCGCAATACCGGAGCCTGCGACATCCGCATTGTTGACGGCAGTGGGGGGACTTCTGGTGTGCGTGCATCTGAAGCGAAACGGCCGTCGGTAGTCGGCGTCTGCTTCATCTCGTATGCACGGGCAAGGTGCCGACCGGCACTTTGCCCTAGATGATCTGTATCCATTTTTTATGAAAACACTGTCCAGTATCCGAGTCCCTTCGGCCGATATCCCGGTGCAGGCAGGGTATGATGTCATTGTGTGTGGCGGGGGGCCGGCGGGAATCGCCGCCGCGATCGCCGCCGCCCGATCCGGTGCGAGAACTTGCCTTGTGGAGCATCACGGCTATCTCGGGGGCGTGTGGACTGCGGGTCTGCTGTCATTCATTCTTGATGCCCGTGAGAAACCGGGCCTGATACGTGAGATCCGCCGGAACCTCGCAGCCCAGAACGCTATTCAAGCGGAACGCGATCTGTACGATGCAGAGGTCATGAAACGGGTGTTGGAAACCTTGTGCGCGGAGGCCGATGTCCACATTCGCCTTTATAGTCAATTGGTATCGGTTGCCATGCAGGGGTGCAGTATCAGCCATGTGATTTTAGAAGGGAAAGAAGGACGATTCGCTTTGGAGGCGAAGTCATTTGTCGACACGACAGGGGATGGCAATCTGGGTGCATTGGCCGAGTGTCAATTTGAGTTGGGGCGCCCCAGTGACTCGAAAACGCAACCGATGACTCTCATGGCTTTGGTTTCGGGAGTCCCCGAAACGGTGCGTTGCCAGCCCTATGCCAGTCGCATGAGCGGCTCGTGCATCAACAAGGATGAGTTTTACGGTAAGTTATGTGACGAGGGATGTGAGACCAGCTACACCAAGCCTAGTTTGTTCCCGTTGACGAATGGGTTGTGCTGCTTGATGGCCAACCACGAGTACGAGCGCAGTGGTCTCAAGTCGCAGGATCTGTCCGAGGCGAGTATCCATGCACGCCAGGAGTTACACGCCGTTGTGGAGGCGATGAAGCGATTCCCGGGAGAGGGATGGGAGTGTGTTTCTCTGGTGGCAACCGCTGCGTCTATCGGTGTTCGTGAAGGACGTCGTTTACGCGGACGGTATGTCGTTTCATTGGAAGATGTGCTCGGCGGGGCCCGTTTCGACGATGCCGTAACGCGTGTGCAATTTCCCATTGATGTGCACAGTATTCTCAGGAGTGAGGGAGGTGGCTACAGCTCGGATTCCGTCCATACCCCCGCACAGCCATTTGATATCCCTCTTCGTGCATTGATGGCGCTGGATGTGGATAATCTTGCGATGGCCGGACGCTGCATCAGCGGTGATTTCTTCGCTCATGCCAGCTATCGGGTGACGGGAAATGCAGTTGCCACCGGGGAGGCGGCCGGGATCATCGGTGCGGTGATGTCTACCGAAAGCACGGACTCCAATTCGGTCGATCCCCACCGTATTCTCAAGGAGCTATCTGCTTTCCGTCGGGCATGTGATTCTGTCGGAAGTCACTGAAGTTCGTGTTTTCCTGATTCGTTCAGCGGAGAAGGGTTGTCCGGCTGGTTCTCTTGTCTCGTGGAATCACAGGCTCGCAGCCTGTGGTGCGGGGGATGCTTGGACTATACTTTGATCTCGAACGAATACCGACCGGAAACCATCTCGGCCGGGGAGCCGGGAAGGATGATTTGAGCCTGCATTCCCTTCGGTAGCTCGAGAGACCCTTGAATAGTGTCTCCCTTGCGGTGCCACTCGGAGTGGATCTTTCCGCGGGGGGTGGGAATCGTCGTTTGCGCGGAATCTCCTTGGATAGTGGGCTCGAAGGAGATCTCTTTCCATCCGGGGGCCGTCTGGCGAATTCCTCCGAGGATTTGCATGAAATGGAAAAGAGGGTGGGCGGACCAGGCGTGGGAGAAGCTTTCTTCGGCTTTCACGGGTTGGAAGTTTTCCCAAGTCGTGCCGTGTGACACCATCGGCGCCCAATGTTCGCGGATGTGGGCGATGACTTCTTTGCCGTAGCCCCGTTCGCCGAGAAGCGAATAGACGTAGGTGATCCAGTAGGCCGAGGGATGAGCGGTGGTGGTGAGCTCGCCGCGCAGGTAGGGGAGGAGGATTTGGGAAATCATCGCCTCTTCGCTTTGGGGAGAAAGATGATTCAGGATGGCAAGGGTCTGGGCGTGGACGGTAGTCGTTGGCACTCGCTGCCCGTCTCCCGAATATCCTCCGATGACGAAACCTTCCTCATTGAGGAGGGCTCGGAGATTCTGGCGAATCTTGTTGGCTCGTTGTTGGCATTTCGAGGCGTGGGATTCGTTGTCCGTTATCGAATACATTGTCGCCAATTTCTCTAAGGCATAGAGATACCATAGGCTGTAGAGGCTGGAACAACCTTCTTTCGGAATCTCGGTCCAGTCGAGGAAGAGCCAATACCGCGGGTCATAGCGGAGGAGGCCGGTCTCGTTGTCCGTCCAGGTCTCGAAGTAGTTCAGCGCATTCTGGATGACCGCATGATGCTTTTGGAATGCCTCCATGGAGCCGGTCTGCCAATAGTAGTCCCAGAGGGTGAGGATCCAAATGAGAGTGAAGTCGGGGAGGACGCAGCCATGCGCCACCGTCGGGGCGTGTCCATAGGTGAGTCCGTCGGGGGTGGTCTGGCCTGCGATCTGGCGGATGCCTCTCTTCAGTAGGCGGGGGTCGCCGCTTAGGTGGAAGGTGTTCCAGGATTGAACCCGAGCGTCGCCCCACCATTGAGCCTGTTCACGCCAAGGAGTGTCGACGTAGGCATCCATGCTGCAGATTCGTTGGGTCCAGGCGCTTGTGCTCCAGATCTCGTTGAGAAGGGTGTCGTCGGACTGAAACGACCCCTTGATTTCAAGTGGATAGAGAGCGCTGCGAAGTGAGGGGCGGATGGTGATAGGGCCGAGGTTGTCGCGGACCGTGAGAACCATGTAGCGGAATCCAAAGGGATGAAAAAAGTGGTGCTCGTTTGCACCTTCGCGACAGGTGAGGCGATGGCTGAAGGCCATGCGGCAGTGGGCATCGGGTTTGAAATCAGGGCATAGCGAGGACGGGTCGATTGTCTCGAAATGGTGGGTTTCGACGACTTCGTCTCCGCGGGCTCCTTCGACTTCGAGGAGAAGGCAGCCCACTTGAGTTTTTCCGAGATCGATGAGATAGCTTTGCCATTGTCCCGAGGTACTGGCGTCGATGTTGATCTCATCTGCGGACAGATCCAATGGCTGGTGATTGAGGCCTTCGTTGAATCGGGTTTCCGTGAGGTTGCGGGAAGTGCGGTAGTTTGAGAGGGACTCGCCGCGGGCGGTTCCGATGACCCGACCTGCAGGGATCACGGATTCGTCGAGCATGGGAATGTCACGTGGTTCGAGCGAAGTCCAGGGGAGTCCGTTCCTGGTCGTTTCCACGGTGTTCGCGGTCCATTCAAGATCGTCGTAGTCGGGGCGGTTCCAGGAGGGATCTTCTTTCCGGAGGTCGATATTCTCCTGAGGGAAGAGCTGGAGACTGGTTTGGATCATATCCCGCTTGAGGCCGGTCTGGCGCCGACTTTTCCAAGAGGAATCGGTCAGGATTGTCGTAGCTCCCCATTCCGCGGCAACGAGGAGGCCTGCGTAGCCTTGATGAAGGTATTGAAAGGTGCTGAAACCGGGATTGTGAGCGCGAATGGCGATCAAGTTTTCGCCGCGGTGCAGCCAAGGGGCAACATCGATCTCATCGTAGGGCCAGGATCGCTGGTATCCACGGGCTGGGCCGCGGCAGACGTATTTTCCATTGATGAAAAGTTGGTACGATTGGTCGGCCGTGATAAAGAGGGGAGCGGTCGAGGGAACTTCTTTGAGAAGGAAATTTTTACGGAAAAGGGCGTAGCAGTTGTGAAGGTCCCAGTGCGGGTTGTCCGGCCAAATCCAGCGAGCGCGCTGAAGAATTGCGGGAATTTCGGGAAGGGCGGAATCTGGAAAGTTCATCTGGATATTGAAGCATATATGCCGAAAAGAGTGTTACCGATTTCTCGCTGGAAATATTCCGTAAAATTGACATATTGGGGGCTGTGGTAAGATTGATTCAAGGTTCTGATCAGTTAGGGATGCACCTCGAGGTAGAACCAGATATGGGGTTCTACATGAATCATATCAAGAATCAGGAAGATCATGCCGCCCATACTCATAATTTCCTCGAAATTGCCTTTTTGCTGGGAGGGAGCACCCGTCACCGGACGATTCGTGGAGAAAATCTTTGTCGGGCCGGCAAGGTGATTGTGGTTCCTCCAGGGGCTTGGCACGCCTACTCGGAATGTGACCAGCTCGAAATCGTTAACTGTCTGCTTTCGCCGCGAATGTTAGCGCGCGAACTGGCTTGGTTGCGGAATGAGCCTGGGTTTTCATTCTTGTTTGAGACGCCGGAAAATGGCTTGGCTCAAGAAGTTCGAATTTTCGACCTTCACGGAGGAGGTTTGGAGCGAGTGAAAGAAGGATTGGGGAGGCTGGAAGAAGCTTATGTCGGAGGATCTTCCTCGGTCTCGGTGACTGGATGGGTCCTGTTGGTTTTGGAGATTCTTCGAGATTCGGCAAAGACTCCGGATGAGAAAGGAAAAGAGTTGGCAAGACGCCATCCCGCTGTATCGCGAGGGTTGCAACTTCTTGCGACGAGGATGGGAGAGGATTGGTCTCTGGATCAATTGGCCGAAGAGTTGAATCTGAACCCAAGCTATCTGGTTCGACTCTTTCAGAAAGAAATCGGGCATTCACCGATGAAGCTTCTCGCGGCAGTTCGTGCCGAAGAGGCGGCAAACCTATTGCTCGGGACGGACGCGCGGGTCGGAGAAATTGGAGAAAGGGTAGGGTGGTCTGACCCCAAGCGATTTGCGGAGAATTTTCGTCGGCACTTCGGAATGAAAGCGAGTGAGTATCGGAAGCGAATGCTGGGTGTTTTCGAGGAATAATAGGCTCAAGTTTGAAAAGGGTTATTCAGCATTTGGGTTCCTTTTTGATTCGCGAGCTACACGAGAATTTCTTGTTCCGGGTGAAAGGTCCTGATCTGTTTCGCTTGGAGGCCTGCGAACTTACCTATCTTTGGTAGGCTAAAGAAGCTAGGGCGGACATCGGAGGATTGGTTTTTTTTGGGTTCATCGTCGATTGGCGGGAAAGAAGTAGCAAAGAAGCGGAATCGAAGTTAACTGATATTGTAACTACACTAACATCAATCACTTCAAAACCGCTTCAACATGAAGTCTGTACTATGTTCCCTGTTTTGGGAAGGCTACACTTTGTATAAACACAAGCATCTGGGAAAAGGGCATTTGTTGTTCATCCTAGAGGCCCTAAACGATCCGGTCTGTGGAGGTTGTGGGCAGAGTTGCCGGAGGATTCACGACCAGTCGCTGCGCCGTATTCGCGACTGTGATCTGTTGGATCAGCGGTTAAGTCTGGAGTTGAGTGTCCGTCGGGTTCGCTGCGGGCGCTGCGGGACGAAGACCGAACGCATTG